>CAYTDR010001413.1:0-1777 GCA_964436185.1 uncultured Candidatus Obscuribacterales bacterium
CTACGCCCTAATGCTGTTTTCCATCCTTTTGGTTCTGGTCTGTCTGGTAATCACCATGTCCCGCGCGAAGCGAGGGCAGACCGAAAGTCAACCAGACCGGCTCATGGACTGGGGATTCGGGATGCTCCTCAAGGCCGGCCTCGACGTGGAACGGGCCTCGCGCGGTAGCAAGGATACCCAGCATGCCAATGCACTGGTCAATCTTGCCACCGTGAAGTACCTCGAGGCGCAGCGGCATCGGCACTCTCATCATGGACTGGTCGCCAGGGCCGCCGTGTCAGAAATCGACAGGCTGTGCCGCCTGGCCATCAAGCTGGCCGCTGTCGATGAGCGGTCCATCGAGCCCATGCCGAACTTCGACGAGAGCTGAGCAGATCCGACAGTACGTGGAATAAAAGCGCGACTCTTCAGTCTGTTGCAGTTGACCAGGGGGAGGCAGCAAAGCCTGCCTTCTCCTGGTTGGGGTTCCCCCCTTTTGGTAGACAGTGGTGTAGGCACGGCCGCTCTACGCCACTTTCTTACCTTTTTGTGCTTTTTCCCATGGTGTGATGTAATTCAACGCTGAATGAAGTCTCCTTAGATTGTAGAAAATTTCTATGTAGTCGAAAACAGCCGTGGAAGCATGGATTCGAGACATAAAAGAATTTCGATGAATTTGCTCAGATTTCAGGGAGCCGAAGAAGCTCTCTGCTACGGCATTATCCCAGCAGTTCCCTTTTCGACTCATGCTTTGAGCACAGTCATAGTGCTCTAGCTGGTCTCGAAAGATTTGGCTTGCGTACTGGCTTCCGCGGTCTGAGTGTGCGACTATCGGTGCGCGTCCTTGCCGTTGTACCCCCATCTCAAAGGCGTCTACGACCAGCTCGGCAGACATATTATCGGCCATTGACCATCCGACTACCATTCTTGAGCACAGATCGATGAAGACGCAGAGAAAGAGCCAGCCTTGCTGTGTGTAGATGTATGTGATGTCGCTGACCCAAACCTCATCCAATTCTTTACCGTCAAACTCTCGTTCAAGCAGGTTCGGAGCGCATGCTTGCCGGTGATTTGAGTCGGTCGTAATTACAAACTTACGCTTCTCCTTTGGCGTAATTTCGTGCTTTCTCATCAGCTTTTCGACTGTCTTCCGGCTGCATGTATAGCCCTCTTTCCGCAACTGTTGGTACACTCGGGGTGCTCCATATGTCTCCCGAGATTCCAGAAAAATCTCGAGAATGCGCTTTAGAAGCAACTCTCGTTGCTTTCGTTGTTTTGATTTCCTTCGACGTAACCATTTGTAGTAGCCGGAACGGCTCACCTGCAAAGTCTTACAGAGGAGCTGAATGCAGTGCTCCTTCCGCAATTCATCAATCAAGGCATACTTTACGGCAGGTGCTTCGCGAAGTATGCCGCAGCTTTTTTTAGTATCTCAAGCTCTTCTTTTAGTCTTTTGTTTTCGTTGTGAAGTCGCATTAGTTCAGACAAGTCAGAACTTCTTTCTAGTTTTTGCTTTGAGTCTCTAATCCAGTTATGAAGCTTCCATGCTGGTATTTTAAGCTCCTCTGCGACAGACGCAACTGTCTTGCCAGGCATCTTTGTACGCCTGATAGCGCTCTCCTGGAACTCCAGTGTATATTCGGTGCTAGTCTTCTTCTTTCGGCTCATGATGCGCTCCTTGCATTTTTTCATATTGGAGCGGTTGTGCCTACTACCACTGTCTACTTTTTGGAGGGACCCTCACTACTCCTCAAATTGGTATCAATTTTTGTTAAACTATAATAGCTAGTAAAACGGG
>CAYTDR010001414.1:0-1772 GCA_964436185.1 uncultured Candidatus Obscuribacterales bacterium
TGAGGATCTGTACCTGCACGTTGGTAATGTCCGGCACTGCATCTATTGGCAAAGCCTGCAAATTGAAAACGCCGGCCGCTATCAATGAGACAACCACCATCAAGATCAAGACTCGCTGCTTAATCGAAAAACTAATGAGTGATTCAATCATTAGTCTTCATCCCCTAATTGATCCTTGAGCAACTTGGATTTCAATACGAATGATCCGTCTGCTACTACTCGTTCACCCACAGCAAGACCGCTTAAGACAGGTACCATCCCGGCAATTTCCTCTCCAGTCGTCACAGTGCGCACTTTGAATGTGTCGTCTCTTCCTTTTACGAAAACAACCTTTTTGTTCTCGACTGTTTGAACGGACGATGTTGGAACATATACCGCTGAATTCGACGCCCCAGCTCCAGCGCGCCGGCTAAACTCAACTTGGGCAAATGAACCTGTTCGAATCAGATTCCTCGGATTGTCTATTTCAACCCGCACTCTAGACGTTCTGGTATCTTCATTCAAGCGGGGATCTATGTAGTTAACTCTGCCGAGAATGATGTTCTTGCTATCTAAGAAAACCTCGGCAGGCATGCCTAAAACAATGCTCGTCATGTCTCGTTCAGGAACGTTGGCAATAACCCACATCGTCGAAGTATTGGCTATAGTTAGAAGCGGTTTGCCTGCGTCAACACCAGCACCCGGATTAACCAGTCGTTCGGTAACGACTCCGGCTATGGGTGATTTCAATTCAAGTTTGGAGATATCGTGCTCCTGACCGTTGTTGTGCTTGGGTAATTGGACATCGAGAGCACTCAAAGAATCTCGAATATGATTGACTTCGGTTTGAGCTGTCTGTACCGCTGCCACAGCCTCGGCAACTTCTCTATTGAGCGAAATGTCCTTTTGAAAGTTGTATTCGGCGCTGGCTCGTTTGAAATCCGACTCGGCAGCCACTAACTCTTTTCCGGCAGTAAGTCCTTCTGATACTAGTTGCTTTGTGCGCTTGAGGGTCGACTCTGCTTCATCAAGGCTTGCTTTGGCCTTGAGAATCGCAACCCGATTGGCTGCTTGTTTGACTCTGTTAAGGGTAACCAGGGCCAATCTGTTCTTGGTTTCGGCCTCGTGTAACTTGCCGTGCATCTCAGCCACTTCAGGGCTTTCAATGCTAATCAAGGGCATCGATTTCTTAACAACATCTCCTAGTCGGACGTTAACTGATTCAACCCTTCCGGCAGCCAGAGAAGTTATTTGCTGCACCTGTTGCTCGTTTGCTTCAACTGTCCCGACCGCACGAATCTTTGCCGTTGGAGCTGTCCTGGTGGCTGTA
Source organism: uncultured Candidatus Obscuribacterales bacterium (assembly GCA_964436185.1). Classification (GTDB taxonomy): domain Bacteria; phylum Cyanobacteriota; class Vampirovibrionia; order Obscuribacterales; family Obscuribacteraceae; genus CAYTDR01. Next base: position 1,310 of record CAYTDR010001414.1, read on the forward strand.
AACAACGTTACATCCGCTTCCTTGCTATTGAGCTCGATAGAGTTAGATTGAGTACGTGTTTCCGACTCTGCTGGTTCTTTTGCTGCATCATTTGATCGAGTGCCGATTGTGAACCAGAGGACACCACATAAAACAAGGGCTATTCCAATCACAACGAAAGCCACCAACCATCCTCTTCTTTGCGTGCTTCTGGAAGGTGCTGACTTTGTAATTACACTGACTTCTTCAGGTGTCTGCATAATGCATGACTCCTCAATTGAAAAACTTCCAAAGACCAAAAGACGCAACAATGCTGCCATTGCGTCAAACCAGGGCTCTAGTAGTTTGTCAAACTAGAAGCTTTTGATGAAGGGCAACCGGAGTCTGATGCAGCACCCACGGTGGGGCTCTGCTTGGCGCGCAAGTATAGGCAGACTCCGGGCGAATGACATCACCAAGGGATACTACAACAGGGGAGACCACC
>CAYTDR010001415.1:0-1768 GCA_964436185.1 uncultured Candidatus Obscuribacterales bacterium
TGCTCATTGAAACTATTCTCGGGCGCAAGGCTGAATTAAGCGCCTGGGTCAACACTCGCGTCTCACGTTTGCAAGGCGAACTTCAACGACTGCTTCGTCTTGCTAATTCGCTCCTCGACATAGAGCGAATTGAGAGCAACAAGCTCGAGTTGGACATTCTACCTTCATCCGCCGTCGACATAGCTTGCATCACCTTCAGCGCAGTTGAAGGCGCAGCGCAGATTGCAGGAATCAAGCTGATTTCCGAGGTGGAAATCGAAGATGATATATACCTGGACGAGGATCGAATTGTTCAGGTGTTGGTCAACTTGGTATCAAACTCGTTGAAGTTCGCTCCCAGCAAGTCCGAGATCACGCTTCGGATTAGTACCAGTCATGATGGCGAACACGCACGATTCGAAGTCATCGATCACGGCCCTGGAGTTCCTGAGGCTGAACAAGCGAAATTATTCAAGAAGTTCAGTCAGGCAAGCCAGGACGCCGCACTCAAGAAACAAGGAACGGGATTCGGCTTGTATCTTACTGATATGATTGTAAAGGAGCACGGCGGCACTACAGGTTATAGATATTCTGAGGACGGAGGAAGTTGTTTTTTCTTTGAGCTCCCGATCGTCCAACCGGAACGCTGATGAGTAGTCTACATATCTGTGTAATGATACTGCTGGTGATTGCATCAACGCCGGCCGGTGCAATCGAGTCCTGGCAAAATCAGAGCCGAATTGCCCACGTTATGATGGAACACAATCGACCAGCGGAGGCATTGAAAAAGTTCGATGATGCGATTCGCATGTTGCGAACCTCTAGCGGTGACACCGCTGTTATTGTAGACCTGGAATTGAACCGAGTCGACGTTCTGACAAACAGTGGCAGGTTCGGTGAGGCGCGACAGATTTTGGAGCAGCTTGAACCATTGGCTAAACGCTTCGACAATACGGCGCTGAAGGTTCGGTATCTGAGACGATTCTCGAGACTTGCTTCCGCTGAGGAGAATTTTGTAGAGAGTATAAAATTCAGAAAGGCTAATTTGCAATTGATAGCTTCACTATGCAACCGAAACAACTCCACCTACGTGCGAGAATTGCATGATCTCGTCATAATAGCGGTTCAAGGGAAACTATGGAAGGATGCTGTTGAATCAGCCTCAGAACTTCGAACCGTTCAATTGACATGCGCCAACCCCGTCAATAAAAGATTGCTGACTGGTTGGCTGGCGGACTATTTTGATCTCTCATATGGCATGGTTCTTAGTCGGATTCGAGATGGTGATTTCGCAGAAGTGGAGAAGTTCTTGAGACTCTTCGGCGGCTGTGCGCGAACAACAGCCTCTTCGACTAAAGTTTGGCTGGATGTGTTTAATGCGGCCATTCTTCGAAATCAGACTCAATGCGCGGATCGCTGCAGAATTATGCTCAGGGAGCTTGCTGAGACCGGCAGATTGACGGCTGCTGATGGCGTTTCCATCGTTGCTCTGTACATGAAACTTGCTCTGGTCGATGTTTACGATGAAAAGGTTAGCTCGAGAACTGAGACACTTTTGCAGGAAGCGTGCCGAACTCTGCAAGCGACTCACAAGCCCAGCGTTTTGCCAGGCAACACACTATATATTCAATGTAGTTCGTTGTACGCTATCGCCCTGGCGAAACGAAACAAGGTCCAGGAAGCTGAGCGCATACTTGATGATCTTCAATTGGACCGTTCATCTATAAGGGATATCGGTCAGATTAACAGAATAGCTCAAGCACGCCATGCCATCGCGATGCCATCGCCG
>CAYTDR010001416.1:0-1762 GCA_964436185.1 uncultured Candidatus Obscuribacterales bacterium
AAAGCAATCGTCAACGCCTGATCGACAGCTTCGTTGCGATGGAGCAAGCCCAGGTTCAGATGCTTGCAATTGGTGGCGTATCAAATGATGCTTCAAATATAGAAGAACACCCCTTTCCTCCTGACGATGACTGACTCGGACAGAAGCAACAATACAACCTTGCCAAGCTGTAATAATATGCATGTTGCCGCTTTCTAGAAGGAATGTAAGAGGTGGGTGAGCACAAGCAAAATTATTGGCTTCTTTGTCTGCCAAGGCAAGATATGGAGCATTGCATCAAAATCGGTGTCTTTGGCTTAAATCGAAAATTCATTCTCGGACGAGTTAGAGAAGGTGACTCAATTGTTTGTTGCGTCTCAAAAGAATGGAAAATCGTCGGAACCGGGTTCGCCACGAGCGAATACTACCTCGATACAAAGCAATGTTTTTTGAAGGAAGGAATGTTTCCCGATAGATTCGATTTTTCGGCCACCCTTCTACCGACGGCCGACCAAGGTAACCTTATTGAAATTCTTGACCGCTTGTCATTTGTCAAGAACTTGGTGTACTGGGCGGTCTACTTCCGCAATGGAATAGCAGAGTTGTCGCACGACGACTGGAAGACAGTTATTAACCAGTTGCAAGAGTCCGCTCACCGCTAGGTAACAGATCCTTTTCCACTTGCTGGTTAGCTAACTAATGGCACAAGCGAGTCAGTACCTGACTTTCGCTTAATCCTTTTTTCCAGGGTTAGCAGAGGGTCTCGTGCAGGTAGCGTTCTCAACATGATGTTTCGCTCCTCTGGTGTAAGTCCAAAAACTTCCTCTACACAATCTTCTAGTTGTTGCTCCACAACCAACAAACATTGGAGATCAGAATTTTGATCGGTCGACAGTTCTATCAAATGCCTACTGAGAGATCTTATGCGTTCCTCAATATCTGCCGAACCAGAAGGAATTGGCATTTTACTTAGGAACTGCACATCAATGCTAAAACATCCTTCCTTCATATGCTGACAAATTCGGGTCGCGATCCACCACATTACACGCGAATTGAGTAATCCCAAAAGGTACAAGTCATCGGACGATATAAGAATTGCTTTGTTGTTCAAAACATATCCCTCAGGATCAAAAGCAAACTGCGATAATGTCGCAATACACTGCACCGCTATTTTGGGTTTCGAGAACTCCTCATAGTAATCACAAGAGCGCAGTTCCCACCAATAACTTCCTTGATCCTGCCGCTTCTTCAATCCCTCCTCGAACTGCTGAAGATGCGCATATATACCTGGAAAAGTCTGGCAAAAAATCCTTTCACTCTCAATGGCAGATGCGCACTTGGACCAAGGCCAGGCGTGATTCTGGCTAGAAGGAATCACTATATGCCACTGGTCTGCCCATTCACACACCCATCTCCCAACATCTCGCCCTCGAATCATTTTCTTAATCAGCAGCTTTGAACCAGGGTCAGCGGCGACGATGGCTTCGCGCTCTCCTCCAGTTAAGTAAAATGCGGCATTCAGTCCGCTCTTAATCCCTACCAGAGGCGTCTCTCCCACGTACTCGCGAAGAGATTGACCGGTCGCAAGTAGTCTATCGATTAATCCAGCAACTTCCTCATCTTCCAATTGCCATCGCTCGTCTCTCAAGTTGTCATCGGATACATAATAGCTAGCGTTATCAATTAAGAATGGCAATCCAACCGCCTCACGTTCAGAATCTTTCGCCATTACTACTCGAACTTTCTGATGAATTATTGAATGTTCTGTCTCTGGCACCGTTTC
>CAYTDR010001417.1:0-1754 GCA_964436185.1 uncultured Candidatus Obscuribacterales bacterium
GATCGAGAAATCGACCGCCTCTTCCGTAGTTCCAACCCTGTGTGGAGAATGCGATTACGGAGCACTGCTATTCAGGAAGATGGTTCGCATCATTTTGGTCTCCCCGAAAAACATGAGCCAACCGGCGACGGTGTCACCATCGCAGCCGACGAAGGTCATGCTGTAATCGCACCGAGAGTTGCCTCGCTCGAGTGTGGTGTACTCTCCCACCGTGCCGGGCGTAATCTCCAGGTTACAAACTGTCTGACCGTTGGTCTGCAGCTTCACCAGGAGAGTCTCGTCGCCGGACGCAGGATACGAGATCGTCAAACACTTCGAATCGGATGTGCGGAAGGTAACGCTGTTACCGTGCTTCTTGCCGAAGAAATCCGCGAACTTTCGGGATGGGACGTGGGCAGCAAACTGCTCCGCCCCACCACTGAGGGTGTTGCTGCTCTGCAGACTCAGGCTGATCTGCAGCGTACTGTCGAAAATGTCCCGTCCTGGGAGCATACCGGGAACACCGTACTCTGCGATTGCTTCCCTGATGTTCCGGAAGAAGAGCACAGCGCAAAAAACTCCCATAAGCATGCAGATCAGAACCAGGAAGGCCCCACCGGCAGGAACGTGGAGCAGCGTGAAGAAGAACTTTAGTAACAGGTAAGTCAAGCCGGTGCTGATGATGGCGAGCCCACAAGCGGCAGCCAACGAAGCACGCATGTTCGTGTCGAGACGCATGATACTCCCTTCGGCGGTTAAGTCCGATGGACGACAAAATTAGTTAAGCGAGGGCGTGGTTATAGGTTTTCTTGGCGAGGAATGAAATAGACCTTGCCAGCCTATTAGCAGCCATGATTTCTTTTCAAGAGTTGAATAGTTGCGCAGCGCCACTTTCTTAGAACTGGACGCGGCGATCAACAAGGCAGCTGCGAGCCAAACAAACCAGCGCCTGCGCAGCATTACGACAAAATAATCGCGGAACGTTCTGCGTAGCTGTGCGAGATAATGCCCGGTCGAAATACGGAAACCCTTGCAGGAAAGGAATTTGCCCTGATCACAGGGAGGCAAGAATAGAAATCAGTCCAGTTCTCAAGATATACACTTTTGATTCCGCGACGCATGCGTCGCCCCAACGTCTGATTAGGAGCGAAAGATTTTTCGTTGCCATGGCAGGGGCCGCGCATGGCAATCTTTACCGCTAGTGGATAACGTGCCCTTTAGGGCTGTTTCTTTTCGCTGCTTGGGCGCCAGCGTACTTCGCATGCGCCTTTCCCGGCGCATAGGTGGAGGTCAGTGTCGTCTAATTTCTCTTGCAGAGCGTTGACCTTCAAAACCTGACTACTCTTTTCTGGATCGATAACCGTGATGCCTGTTTGGGATTCCGGGTTCATTGTTGGCTCCTGCTAGCCTCGAAATGAGGGTTACCACTCGGCAGGTGTGCGTGACAGCCGAGATTTACTGCGATTCTTTGAAGAATATTCCCCGAAAATTGAAAATCTCTCTTTTCTGAGGAAGCTAGAACGAATGGTTTTGACCTAAGGGACATGTTATCACTAGCAATCGATTGCGCAAATGGATATATATCCGTTATCGGACTGACATAGAAAGCTCTGAATCCCAAAAGGGATGACGGATCCAGCGTCTGCAAGCCATTTGTGGTATCAAACAAAAAATAAGCGAAACGGTAACATTCAAGGGTATTGCCTGGTTTTTGAAATGGCGCGATGAAATTCCTTAACAGAGGGTGCACGTTTTCATACTAAAACGCCCATATG
>CAYTDR010001418.1:0-1752 GCA_964436185.1 uncultured Candidatus Obscuribacterales bacterium
GAGCAAATCGGCATCGATTTTGCTGGCGACAAGAGCAGAGAGTTTGTCATTGTCACCGAAATTGACCTTTCGTTCCGTCGAGCCTGTTTTGGACTCCAATTCCGTGGTCGAGACTGTATCGTTCTCATTGATAATGGGCAGCACCCGCAGTTTGACTAACTCGGTAATTGTGCTCCTCAAGTTCAAGTAGCGGCGACGATTGGAGAAATCTTCCTCACCAAGGAGAACTTGCGCTGTCTTGATGCCCAGCTTGGCGAAGGCATCGGCATACATGGAGACCAGGATGCCCTGACCAACCGCGGCACACGCTTGTATCATGGGTAGATCCGTGGGTCTGCGTTCGAGCCCCAGATGTTGTACTCCCAGTCCCACCGCGCCGGAAGAGACCACGAGCACCTCTTTACCCTGAGCAAAGAGTCTGGATATTCCCTCAACAAACGAATAAAACCTGGAGAGGGCAATTCCCCCTTCGTCTTTCATAAGCACGGCGGTTCCGAGCTTGATCACTACCCTCTTCGAGGATTGAAGGATTTCCTGCCGATGGGTGGTGAGCGTGGAGGATTCAGTCACTCTTTTTCTTTCGCCTCAACAACGTTTGTACGTTTGTACGTCATACCTTCAGGGACATTGTACTGTCGGAACCTGCGATACAAGCGCTAAGTATAGAAAATTGCGCTCGTTGTGAACAGGGGTATACTCAAGGTTTCTTCGTGCCTTTCTCCGCTGAGTCCTCTTTCCCGTTCTTTTCCATGAGGTCCAGGATTCGCTTACGATAACTGGTGAATTCCTTTACTTCTGAAGAGCTTCTCCTTGCCGCTGCCATGTCAATCGCCAAGTTTATATAAGAAAGTGAATCATCCAGTTTTTTCAATTTCATGCTGGTTCGAGCGAGATGCATGAGCATATGCCTGTGTTCCCAGTTGTTTCGCATGGACTCCGAACTCTTGAATTCCTTCTCCGACTCCTGGAATACCTTGTCTGCTTCCTGGACTCGTTTCATCTTCTCTAGCAGCTCGCCAAAATGATGATTGATTTTTGCCAGCACCCATGGTGGCGATCCGGATGTTTCACAAACCTTTAGAGCGTTCCTAAATGTGAGCTCTGCCCTATACTTCTCTCGTTCTCCACGTGATTCGAACCTGCCACCGTGCGACATCGTTAAGCCGATTATGCTTGCTTCAGTCGGTTTTAGATGAAACTTTCTTCTGTGCAAATGAGCTTCTATGTCGCTCTTGATTTGCGCAAAACATTCTCTGCCTTTCATTCTGACAGCGTTTTGTTTTCGATCTGATCGCAACCTCAGGCGCTGATCTTTCTCCCCTGAATTGCGGCGTAATAGCTGCCCTTCTTCTTTGGAATAGTCAAGCAAAAGTGGCAGTGCAAGAGAAAGTCTTTCCTTGAGCGACCCCCGATGCATCTTAAAACGATTCTCCAGATCCAATCTGCCTTCGTCACGAATTTCTCCATCAATTCGATATGAATCGAGCGTCGCTAGCTCCATCGTGTCACCCAGCCGCGATCGCAGTGACGTCAATTTAGTCGATGGAACCGTCGCTGGTGAGCGGTGGGCAGATAATTGATTGGAAAGAACATAGAAGATCAGGGCGGCGAACAGAATAAACGATGCGGCCAGTACAAAATACAGCGAAGTTTCATTGTTTCTGTTTCTGACATAGCCTTGAAGCTTCGGTTTTCTCAGCCGTTCCAGCTCCAGCTTGAGGTCCGTGCAGGATTGAAATCGAGCCTCGGGCT
>CAYTDR010001419.1:0-1742 GCA_964436185.1 uncultured Candidatus Obscuribacterales bacterium
GGCTTGCTCGATGTGCTCCATAATTCCAGCGATGATAGTAGAGCGTCCATCGGAGATGGCGTCCACATCAATTTCTATCGCGTTCTCGAGGAACTGGTCGATAAGAATCGAAAGCTGCTTGGAGGACTGGAATCCTCTTCCTAACCACTCTTCCAGGTCTTCGCGATTATAGATAATCTGCATGGCCTGACCGCCCAGCACATAACTCGGACGCACCAGAACGGGGTAGACTACCGTTTCTGCGATCTCGAATGCTTCTTTCTCCGTGAAAGCGATTGCACCTTTGGGTTGTCTCAGCCCCAGCCTCGTGATCATTTCCCCGAATCGAGCTCGATCTTCTGCCATGTCGATCGATTCGGTTGACGTTCCCAAGATCTTGTAGCCTGCAGATTCCAGACCGTGAGCCAGTTTCAACGGAGTTTGTCCGCCCAACTGCACGATAATTCCTTCCGGTTGCTCTACTTTTGCAATGCTAAGAACGTCTTCCAGAGTCACCGGCTCGAAGTAAAGTCTGTCTGAAATATCGTAGTCAGTCGATACAGTCTCTGGATTGGAGTTGACCATTACTGACTCGTAGCCAAGCTCTCGAAGGGCCATGCTGGCATGCACGCAACAGTAATCGAACTCGATTCCCTGTCCGATTCGATTAGGACCGCCGCCGAGGATCATTACTCGTGGCTTGGTTCCGACGGGTACCTCGCTCTCCTCACCGTAGGTCGAATACATATAAGGAGTAAACGCTTGGAACTCTGCAGAGCAAGTGTCCACGATCCTATAGGAGGGTTCGATGCCCAGCTCTATTCGCTGTCTGCGCACCTCTTCCTCTTCTACATCGAGTGCATCAGCAATCTGCTTGTCGCTGAAACCGTCTCGTTTCAAGTCGAGCAGATAACCGCCGTCCAGAGCGATAAGCTCCACATCTTCTTCAGCGTCGATCTCGCCCTCGCTGGAAGAGAGCTCACTCCAGGATTCAAATATTTCGAACAGATTTTCGAGGAACCAGGGATCAATTGCCGTCAGTTCATTGATCTCCTTAACGGAGATTCCAGCCTGGAACGCGCCGAAAATATCGGTGATCCTGTGCGGGCTCGGTCTTGACAGGCGCGATCGCCATTCCCAGAAGTCCGCCTGACCTCTTGCTTTCACCGGCGAGAATCCGGTAAGACCCAGTTCCAGTCCTCTGAGCGCCTTTTGCATCGACTCTTTGAAAGTTCGACCAATAGCCATTACTTCTCCCACCGAGCGCATCATCGTCGAGAGGGTAGTGTCCGCGCCGCGGAATTTGTCGAAGTTGAATCGAGGAATCTTTGTTACCACGTAGTCGAGCACTGGCTCGAAGGACGCGGGAGTGTTCTTTGTAATGTCGTTGGATATCTCATCAAGTGTCAGGCCAACGGCCAACTTGGCAGCGACCTTGGCGATCGGGTAACCGGTGGCTTTGCTCGCCAGCGCCGAGGAGCGCGAGACTCGAGGATTCATCTCGATCACGACTACCCGTCCGGTTTTCGGATGCACGCCGAACTGAATATTGGAACCACCGGTATCGACACCGATCGCTCGGATGACCAGGATCGAAGCGTTTCGCAGGAACTGATACTCTTTATCGGTGAGGGTTTGCACAGGAGCGACGGTTATCGAGTCGCCTGTATGAATTCCCATCGGATCCAGATTTTCAATAGAGCAAATAAAAACAACGTTGTCTTCTCAGTCTCGCATGACCTCGAGCTCAATATCATTCAATC
>CAYTDR010001420.1:0-1730 GCA_964436185.1 uncultured Candidatus Obscuribacterales bacterium
GAATAAAGTCTTCACAGGATTCGAGCTCAAAAAGGACTCCAAATTTCTTCCTCACGCGGGGGTCTTTTTTCTTGCAGATTCTTACTATCTGGCGGAAGCGACTAATATGACTGCCGCCTGGCTAAGCAAAGATCACAAAGGTCCATTGACGGATGCTGCGTTGGCTCATCAGGGAATGAATGACAGTCGCAAGACACGCTTCTATGAACCAGAGGCAGAAGAGACTCTGAGGAGAGCAACGGCCAATGTGCTCGCGGACTATGGCACCAAACTGGGTGGCAAGGTCGTCAGAGTGTTCAGCGAGGCTGAGCGGGTGTTGTTTTTACCACCCGATTCGCCTGAACGAGTTCGATTTCAGGATGCAGCAAGCAGGATGTTCTTGAATTCACGAGACGACAAGGAACGTCTCGCCGCAGCCTTGTTGTTACTCAGTCTTAACGAGAAGGAGAGTCCTGAGGACATCCTTATTGAGAAATCCGGATCGAAATTCACAGTAGGCGACATTCTCACTTTTGTGCATACAAAGGAGCAATCTTCGAACATAGATGTTCGCATGATTGCCGGAGATGCGTTGTTTAGGTTGAATCGCTGCAACACTGCAAAGTTGAACGCACTGAGTGAGGAGTTCTCCGGCATTGAAATACAGTTACACAACAAACCGAACGATGCGCACTTGAAGCAGCGTGCGAGCGACATCAAAGCAGTCATCGCCAAAGCAACGGAACTGCAGAAGGCAATTAATTACAATGATGCTGACTATAGTTCTTTACTTATGGACGTTTTGAAGAGCGACTCAGCATCGCGCCAAAACAAAATTGATGCAATTGCCTCTCCACACGGCATCCGTCTGGCTATGCTTCTTGAGCATCGCAGATACAACTCGACTCAACCACTTCATGGAAAATCGAAAGTAGAATCCGATGCTATCTTGTATGGTCGTGATGCTGAGTCCATCCAAAAGGCTTTGCAAGAGCTGGTTCAAAACAACAAAAATCATCCCGATGTGCGGGCCCTGGGAGCCTATGCATTGCGGGTTACGGTGGGCAGCGAGCGCACTAAATCTATGCTCAAGTTGAATGGACTTGTCAAACTGTCCAGTGCCGAACCTGGCGAATTGCAAAAGCGCATAAACGGCGAATTATTACGTGAGCTTCGGGTAGATTTGACTGGCGATCAAACTCCGCAAACACGTGAGAAGTTGTTGCAAGACGGTTTCCTGGCTGCCAAAACGATCAAGGATTGCGGCGCTGAGAACTTATTTGCTGACTCTTCAAAGGTTAGTGAGATGGTAGCCGGATCGTTCGCGCAGCAGATCATGTCAGGCTCTCCGACTTTGGCACGGTTGGCTGCTATCGAAATGACTCCGGTATTGTTGAAGCAATTGCCACTGGAAAATCAGTATAAGTTGCGCGAATTCGTACTCAAACCTTTGCGTGCGCCTCGCAACAATTCCGAGCGCGACGACTTCAGACTGACCTTGATCTGGAAATCTCCGGAGCTTTTTGCAGAAGGTACTCCTCAACAACGAAGTCTGATTGCCGCCTATCTAGAATCTATGCTCATACCTGGGGCAGCTCAGGAATTTGCCCGGCAAAATCCGCGCACTGTCTATCCTGCGTTCGAGGCAAACTTTCCTGAAGCTCGGGTTCAGGCGATGTACACATTGTCGAAATTCGATCCTGACAGAGCTGTCGAACTAGCTCGACTTGTCCTGCAAGGCGGTGTGTACG
>CAYTDR010001421.1:0-1730 GCA_964436185.1 uncultured Candidatus Obscuribacterales bacterium
AGATTTTGCCATCTGGGGAACGAACCCATTCGGCTATTATCTCACGAACATCCTCCTTCATATAGCCAACTCATTTCTGATCTTCGTCAGCAACCGACAGCTCATCGACTTTCTATTGGTTCGCAAAACAAGCACTTACGACATCAGTAAAGGAGCACTCTATCTGGTTGCCCTTTCTGCTGCAATTTTGTTCGCCGCGTTTCCTGCGCACGCCGAGGTAGTGTGCTGGATCTCGGACAGAAATGACAGCCTCGGTGCGTTGTTCTTCCTGTCATCGATTGTTTCATACATGCACTACCTGCGGTGCGATCGTTGGCACTGGCGCTATCTCTCACTTGCTCTGTGCGGGCTTGGATTGTTTACAAAAGAGTCATGTGCCACGATTCCTCTTGTGATTCTCACTTTCGACTATGCGTTTGCCGGTCGAGAGGGGCAAGACAAAACAAGCAAAGTAGAACGCATAAAGCGCTCCTTCTCTCGAACCTGGACTTTCTTCGCTCTTTTCTCAGTCTATTTTGTTTGCCGCTGGCTGGCCCTGGGCGAACCTTACGGGGGCTATATAGGCTCCATCGGGCACCAGATAAGGAAAAGTATCGTAACTCGCATTACATCGCCTGATCACATCTGGCGGTTGCTCCATCCGCTTAACGTGCATATCTTCGGAACAAACCATGCCCTTGATGTGACTCTCCGAGCAACCTACTCGACCTGCGCTGCTCTTCTTGCACTAGGCGGGCTTTTTCTTCCGTGCGCACGAGACAGAGTTCGCGCAGCTATGTTCCTGTTTTTCATCGCCTTCCTCATTTTCGCGCCAGCACTCAATACGTGGTATTTGAATGACGGTCTGTTTGGTGCCCGACATGCTTATCTGGCAATGTTTCCTGCCATCCTCGGATTTGTGCTTTTCGTCCTTCCCATCAGTAAGATAGGACACTTCAAGAACGCTCCGCAGATTTTTCGAGCCCTCGGCGCAAGCGCATTTGCATGTACCGCGATCGCCTACCTGTTCATTGCAGCGGGCAATTCGACAGCATGGTGGAACGCCGGCGAGAATGCTCGACTAGTGAAGCAAGGTATCGAGAACCAGGTTGCCACCCTTGCGCCCGGAATGAGACTGGTAGTCTTTAACCTTCCGATTACCACGGCAGGACTCAATACGTTCTTCTCCACAGAGTTTCTGCCTGGATTGCTGAAGCCCCCTCTGACGCCTGAGAACATCTCGGACAAAGTCATCTGCATAGACGGAGCACCCGTAAATCGAGGTTTCATCAATTTCTCCATGCTGGAAAAATTGGTCGAGCAGCCTCAGACATACCGAGTTGTCGCTTGGAACAGAAAGACCAGAACATTCACGCCAGTAGATCGCAGCCTCTTAGGATTAACCTCTTCCGCGACTTGCGACGATCTGCCCGTATTGGCACTGGGGACGTTCAAACAGCTCGATGAAAACCAGCTCAAGAAGACATCAGTGTTTTCCAATCGCACCAAGGGTGGTGACCTGGAAAGCTTCTTGATTCCAACAGGCAGGATCAAGCCACTCGATGCCAGAGTGGTTGAGATCAAGCTGAGCTGCAAACGTACCAGGAATAGCTTGCCGATAGATGGCGCAATAGACCGAGTATTCGAGCTAAGGAACATACAGATCGATGCAGAGGACAAAATCAAAAATGCCTCGATTGGACTGCTTTCCTGGAGCGGTCAAGCGCCGAGCGATCTGGATACCATGCAAA
>CAYTDR010001422.1:0-1729 GCA_964436185.1 uncultured Candidatus Obscuribacterales bacterium
CGCTCGAAATCGCCTACCGCCTGGCGGAATTTTTCGTAGTCTGAAACATCAAATTCATAAGGAACAGCAATCCCGCCAGCTTGCTGGATCGCCTGGGCTGCCGCATCCAATCTTTCCTTATCGACATCGGTAATGGCGATGTTCCACCCCATTTCGGAAAGCTCAACGGCGAATGCCAGTCCAAGTCCGCTTCCGGCCCCAGTTATGAAAGCCCGTTTGGCCGGATACATTTTGGACAGTTGGTCGAGATACGGTTTCTGCTTTGTCAAAATATCCCCTGGTTAAGCGACCGTCGTAGCACCAGCATTCTCTCATCTAACCGTATGATCTGCCTGTTCAAAACTGAATCCGCGTATCGTTTCGTTAATTGATTCAAGACAATCACACTTCCGCCCTCCGATCGGCATACTTCGGCATCAACAGCGTCGGAACGTTTTCTGACAGCGACAAACGTTCATACTCCACCTCAATGTCGCTTGCGATGAGCAAAGTTTCGTCTTATCGACCAGATAATGCAGTATCATGAACCTTCTATGAATCCCCGCCCGAACGTCCCCCTTGATGTTCCAGGGTATGCACCTCATGAAACAGTAAGTAGAATGACTCATCTCCTGGAAAATACGACTTCAACGAAAGGATACATTCGTGTCAACGGTACGGAGCTGTATTACGAGGACACCGGTGGACAAGGTGAGCCCATCATTTTCAGTCACGCGCTCCTTCTTGACACTAAGTCGTTCGCTCCTCAAGTAGCTGCACTGCGAAACCGATACCGCTGTATTTCATTCGACTTCAGAGGGCAAGGCAGGAGCGCCGAAGACAGCGCAAACCAGATTGACATGGAAGTCTTAACTGAAGACGTTGTCGCCTTAATCGAGACCCTCAGGCTCAGTCGCGTGCACTTCTGTGGTCTCAGTATGGGAGGGTTCGTCGGCATCCATCTCGCCGCTAACTATCCTCACCTGCTGCGTTCGCTGATACTCATCGGCTCATCGGCAGACGGCGGAGCGGATGCGAACCAAACAAAGTACAAATTACTGAACTTCATTGGACGCTGGTTCGGTCCCGCTTCCGTAGCTCGAGCAGTCGCACCGATAATGTTTGGCTGGACTACTTTAGCTGATACCAACCGCAAGGCACTCAAGGATGAATTGATAATCCACCTGAGCAACAATCGCCGTTCAATCTGGCGAGCAGTCAACGGTGTCATCTCTCGCGCGGCTGTGCATGAGGAGCTTTCCAAGATTTCTGCACCTACATTAGTAATCGTTGGCGAAGAAGACGTATGCATGGTTCCTGCCATGTCCGCCAGGATTGCCTCCGCAATCAGTGGCGCGAAGTTCGAGCAAATCCCTCACTGTGGACATACTGTGACCGTAGAGCAACCAGCCACTGTCAACGCGCTCATTCAAGATTTTCTCGAATCAATTGAGAGAACTAACTCCTAGACCGATTCATTGAAATCTACGACGATCGACTCCTCACTGATTCCGTGTGCATGTTAAGCGTGGAGCAGCCTGGAACGTCAATGCGCCCATCGAGACTTTCTCAAATCTACAAAGGCTTCTATCCCCTAAACCGATGCATTGAGCGCGCTTACGTTTCGCCGAGCCGCTGAAACGCGATTAATCGTTAATATCCATAGGAGGAACACCGACATCAAACCGATTGCTAATGGTTGCGCACTTCACTTCACACCCCGGCAGCGCCTTCTTTAAATCGTCAAGCA
>CAYTDR010001423.1:0-1728 GCA_964436185.1 uncultured Candidatus Obscuribacterales bacterium
AGAACTGGAAAGATTGCAGGCCCAGCAGATACGTGAGAACACAATCAATCGATCTGATAACGATGAGTAAGACGGTGCTTCTTCTGCTCGGAGTTTTGTCACGGATTTTCGCTCGTTCATCAACGCAGCTGGTTGGGACTCACGGCGTTACCGTCGAGCGAACGAAACTATACAGCCTTCCGAAGAAGGGCAGCGCACGGCGCCAGGAGTGGAAATCTGGCACTGTTCGGAACCCCGGAAGATTGCTATTTATGCAGGAACTCGCCAGGTGAATGATTGGAAAATTCGTTCTGCAAATGGCACGTATTCTTCGAAAAGATCCGGCGGAGCGACGAACCAGATTTCCTGAACAAATGTACCGGTATCAAAAGTCGTGTCGGCAATGATGCCGCGTGCTTTGATGTTCTCCGGCGTCCAAACTCCTTGAACAGACAGGACGTTGGACGGATTGAAGCGAACAGTTTTGCACCAATCTCGCTTGAATTTAGCGGGCCAACCCACGTGGTCCAGCACCAGATGTATGCTCTGGAACTCGTCTTCGGTAAGATCGTGCGGAGGTTTCCGTAACAGTTGGAGAAACGGATTTTCGTGGGCGGACAGAAAACCATAAGTTTTCTTGGCAGGCGTTCTCAAGCATACGCCCACTTTCTCGTTGCGTGGTGATACCAAGAACTTGGAAAAGAACAGGTACCCCGGACGCGGTGGCTTCACGCCTTTTTGCCAGTCTTCAGGTATTGTCAGCTCGGCGACTGGAACACCGAGTTGATTGGGAATTTCGATTGTGAAACTTTCGTCCATGCGCGCCTTTGTACGGATGTTAAGCGATGTCCAGCCATTGACAGTAGATCTGGCTGGTGATCACGGTCTTCTGTTGTGCAAGATCTTTTACAGCAAGGGGCCATTATACCCCTAAAATTCTCATCAGATCGCCATCCGCTATGCGTTCTATACGGGAGGTTAAGGCATAGTTACTATCCCACCCGACTTTATGCATGTACAATTACGCTGTTCAGGCACTGTGACTTGTGAGGGCGACCTCACTCTCAATCACGCGGGTATTGCGAGTACGGATTGATATGGCGATAACAAAAGACAACCAACTAATACCGCTTTTGGCAAAATACTGCCTCATAAATGGAACATACGATGAATATTTTGCAGAGAATGGAGCCCCGAGGGCCGGTCTCGAAAATTTGATCAGGCTATTCGATGATCTGGGCGAGACGGAGTTTCGCGTGCGGCAAGAATTGGCTGACGAAGCATTCATGATGGGCGGAATCACCTTCTCTGTCTATTCGGACAGCCAGGGTACCGAGAAAATATTTCCCTTCGATTTAATACCACGGGCAGTATCATCGCAGGAGTGGCAGAAAATCGAGCGTGGGCTGGTCCAAAGGATTCAGGCGCTCAACATGTTTCTGGCGGACATTTACAGCAAGCAGAACATACTCAATGACAATATTATTCCTCGCTACATTCTCGAACAGTCCAAAGGCTATTTGCCTCAGGTTCGGCACATTCACCCTACCGAAGGGGTGTACGTGCACGTAGCAGGTATTGATCTGATTCGTGGACCGGAAGGAGAACTCGTCGTACTTGAAGACAATCTCCGGACACCATCCGGAGTTTCATATGTGCTCGAGAACAGAGCGATCATGAAGCGCGTTTTCCCCAGCGTCTTTGCTAAAGCGAAGGTGCGTTCCGTCGATGAATATCCGCACTGGCTTC
>CAYTDR010001424.1:0-1728 GCA_964436185.1 uncultured Candidatus Obscuribacterales bacterium
ACCACCCCCTTGTGTTGGCTGCTTCTGGTTTGCGATGAACACCTAGAGGTCTCCTTACTTGGCTCGATTTGGTGGCAGACTTTGGAAAAAATTCGACTTGATGTATTGGAACGCCAGCATGAGCCATGACCTCTTCATTCAAGCGGATGAGGTGGTTCGCGTCAACCGGCCTGTCAAACAGAAGCCAAAGGTGTCCGTCTCTGCCTGGTCGCCGACCTTCGAATAGCGGGTGGAGACCTGCCCCCTCAAGAACCGCTGCAATCTTCAATAAAGAACCATCTGCGCTGTCGTGGTCCCAGCAACACCACTTGCTCATGCCATTGCTATCGGTGGCGGGCCAGGAAGCTGTTACCTCGCCGGACAGGTGCTTTTCAATGAGAGTGGGTGTGACTGGTTCGTATCCTCTTGTCTCTGGCTTCATGCATGAATACTGGCACTTGCCTGATGAATCAATCCACTGTCGGAACCACACGTCTGTACGATTGACAAAGAGATTTATATACAGCTGATATGCGTCTTGGTTCATGGTTCAAAATCTCGCGAAATTAGCTGAGTTAGTTGAAGAGGGTGTCTGGACAAGGGGTATAGTCGATTCTCTGTTCATGCGCTTTGCGGAATTTGACTAAATCTGCAAACGCCTTCACTCTTTCAAGAGCCGAAAACCCTGCGCCAGTAAAGGCTGCCAGCTATTTCTGCAAAGTCAGCCTCCAGGATGTGTATGCGCACCACCCTTTGACAACTTGTAAATTGTTGCGGCCTTGCCCTGTCCGCGTCCGCCACCGCGGGTCATCCTTACGATACGCTTCTGTGCTTCCAACTCATCCAGGATGGCGACCAGGTGATGGCGCCTAAGATGCCCGCTGAAGAGTTGGTTAAGCTCGGCCTTAGTTTTCTCTCCGCCTGCAAGTGCTGCCAGTATTTTGGAGGCATCTTTATTGGTGTCGGCGCCACCGAAGATGAAGCGCGCCGAGTCCTGACAGTAGTTCCAAAAGGCTAGAGCGGATCTCAGATGACCTTCCTCTATCTCGACCGGCGAGACCCGCTCTCGATCATCTAGCAAGGCGTAAATTAGTGAAAGCCGCATTACCTGCGCCTCTGCTCTCGCTATTATCGCTCCTAGAGCACCAGCTTGGTCCCTTGTGAGTACCGGATACATCGACGTCCACAACTCAAGGGCCGATTCGTCGAGCTTTGAAATACCGGGATTGGTCCATGCTCGTTTAATCGCAGATGCTAGGCGGACCGCGAGGTAATTTACATCTTCCTGATTCATCCCAGTCGGGCATGCAACAAGTTTCGCTCTACGTACGCAAAGCTGTGTATTCCGGAGCAAATCAATACCGCGTGGCCGCTTTGAGCGGAATACACAGAAGAAGGTTTCGTCCGCTTTGGGTTTTCTTTGACTGACCATGATCTCTCGAATTGTGCCTCTCTTTCACAGCACACGCTTCATGAATTGTGGAGATAAAAGAAGCCAGCTATATCAGAGAACCAAACCGGGTCTTCTCCTTGGGGTTCCATGCCGTCCACATGCTCTTCAGGTCTTCTAACATCGGAGCTGGATCATATTCCGTTTCGTGCAATTTGCTATTAGAAATGTCGATGCGAGCGCTTGTCAAAAATTGCCTGAAATCGGGGTTTTCCTTCGCTAGCTTATTCGCACCTTCCAGTCAATTTCCGATTTACGCTTAGCCTGGCAAAGAATTTGGGATCGTCCAAAGCTAGCTC
>CAYTDR010001425.1:0-1727 GCA_964436185.1 uncultured Candidatus Obscuribacterales bacterium
GTCTGGCGCGGAGGCGGGAGCGACGAAGAAGACGTATTAGCAAGCGCATACCGAACTAGCCTGGAGTTAGCGGTTCAGCACGAGGTTCGGACAGTAGCGTTCCCCTCGATCAGCACTGGCGCATACGGCTTTCCAGTGGATAGGGCGTCCTCGATAGCAGTTGAGACAGCTTGCGCGTTCAGCGAATCATGCGAAGCATTGAAAGAAATTCGCTTTGTATTGTTCGATCAATCTACATATAAGTGTTTTAAATCTCGCTTGGAGGAATAATAAGTGAGGGGGAATGGAATTATTAATGTAAAAGCTCGTTCTTTCCTTTCAAGCTGGGGCAAGAATAGCAAAGTCAGGGTTGGTTTTTATTGTAGCGATTGGTCCTCGAGGGGACGGTAGTGTCATCAATATTTCGGAGATTCTCAAGTAGCGCGAGGCTCGGCGACCTCTTAGTCCAGGCTGGCGTGATAACTCCTAATCAATTACAGGAAGCAGTTCGCCACTCCCGAAGCAAGAAGCTGCAAATCGGTCAGGTGCTGGTGATGTCTGGCGATCTGTCGCCTACGGATCTGCAAAATGCACTGGAAGCCCAATCTATGGTGCGCGACAGGACAATAGACATTAGTCTGGCCGTTCAATGCATCAAACTGGCAAGAAAGCTGCGTATTTCATTTGCGGATGCACTTGAGGATTATGACGCGTCAGCAGCCCAGAGAGCCAGAACCGGCAAACTTGGGGAGCTGTTGAGAGAAAGCAATCTGATCGGCGAAGCAGATTTATCAGATGCAATGGAGAGGAGCGTCAACACTGGCATGCCGCTGGGCAGAGTGCTGGTGCTCAACAATGCTTTGACTAGCGATGCGCTGGAGAAGGCGCTCGATATTCAAGTGCGATTAAGAGACGAGATGATCTCGCGAGAGGAAGCTATTGCCGAGCTGCGCGCCACCATGGGCGCCGCCGCACCAGAGGCAGGCGAAGCAGGGCAAACAGCAGGAGCCGCCTCATCGGAGCCGCTCAGTAAGAGAAAACCGGTTCGACTCGGTGAGCTCCTCGTCATGTCCGGAATCTTGAGTGAAAGTGACGTCATGGACGCGCTCGAATGGGGACTGGCCAACCAACTGCCCATAGGCAACGTCCTCGTTTCTAAAGAGCTCATATCACAAGAACTGCTGGATGCATCATTATTTATTCAAGAAAAGACCAAGGACGGACAGATAAGCGAACTCCAGGCATGTGAATGCTTATCCGAGGTTTACTCCACTGGTATCAGCCCGGAGGAAGCTCTCGAAGAGATAGCACCTCGAGAGCGCGTCTTGAAAGTCAGTCAGGAGCTAAGTTATCAGAAGCTTCTCACTCTCGCTCGAGTGGTTTCCGAAGAAGAGATCGAAGCAGCCTTTGACCTTAACTCGCAGATCGCCTCAGTGATCGGAAAAGTATTGGTTTTGACAGGCAGACTTGATGTGCCGACCCTCCAGGCCACCTTGCGTTGTTACCAGATGGTGGCAAAGGGCTGGTTGAGCGCGGACGATGCCATCGCCAGCCTCGATTACTGCTTGCATCACAATCAAAATTCACCACTGACATTCGAACAAGCACTGCGCGATTTAAAATGGAGCCCGGACACGGGTATCCAGTTGCCTGGAGAGAAACCTCCCAGCGCAGTGAAAATAACAGTGCGTTCGGAAATGAACAAAGAATCAATCTCGCCTGCGGCCAGTTCTATCGATAATGGGGAG
>CAYTDR010001426.1:0-1725 GCA_964436185.1 uncultured Candidatus Obscuribacterales bacterium
TCCACCCGAGAACACGCATACCGTTGTCTCTCTTGGTCAGGGTACCGTTCGGGAATTCTTCCCTATATCGGAAGTGCTCTCTCGAAGTCCGCTCTGGCTGTCATTGAACGCGTCAGCAAAGCGGTGATTGCTCGGGCAGCAAGTTCTATACTGCCGGCAGATAGTCAGGCTAGTTTTTAAATCGAGTATCGAGAGCTCGTGGTTATACTCGGTCGGTCAGCCGATCGAGAACAGTATCCCGAAGACGTTTTTAGCTGGATATCGAACGAATGTTTTTAATTCGAGAATTGTCGCAGATACCGTTTATCATTAGAGTTCAACAGAATACCGTCAAGATGGCGTCTAAGAAACATGAGCATCAAACGTCACCCAGCTCTTCAGCCCTTTTCCCGAGATCACTTTGTTGGTCTGTTTCATGCCAACCAGCTTATCTGGTTACGCGAAGGAAGAGCTAGAAAAGATCTGCCAACAACGGTGGCAAATTTTCTCCAGGCGTGGCAGACAGAGATCTCCATCCATTTTCTAGATGAGGAGAGGCTCTTGCCGCCACTCCCAGTATCACGAGAAAGCATTTCGAGGCTATTGAACGAGCATGAGATGCTGAGGAAATATGTAACTGAGTTGACGAAGAACCCGTCGATAGACAACAGCTATAAATTAGGTCGGTCCCTCGATGATCATATCCGTTGGGAAGAGCATCATCTTTTTCCTGAAATCGAGAAGGCGCTCTCTGAGGAGAGATTGAGTCTCTTGCAAGGTCAGACCAACGAAGTCGAAATCGCGCGAGATAGAAAAGGAAAAAGCTGCAAACCATAGGAAATAGCGGCAGTCAAGAATGAGCGTTTTCGCGAACGCAAATAATCTAAAATCACCAATTCACTGATATCGGGCGTGCGCCACCATATTAATTTGCCTGGATCGGCACACAAAGGGATGAGAACCTCGAGCGTACTGAAACTCTACTGACTTTCGCTAAAATGGTTTGAGCAAGGGGCTGAGAACCTTCAAATCTGTCGCTGGAAGCGCTTTGAGATCTACCCACTGAATACCTCTAACTTTATCGACCAAACCTGCATCGCGAGACACACCTTTGGTTGAACGCCAACAAAGTCTGCCTCCGTTGGAAAAGACGGTGGCGCTGCCATCCGGTGCAACTGTGGAAAATTGTGCAGTTTCCGGAATCAAGCCATGATTTGCAGAGATGAAGTTTTTCGATGGAATGATATTCGAAGCTTTGATGTCAAACGTTTGCGAAGGTGCGGTCATACACGCGAAACCACGAGTCATCACTGAGAAGCCGCCGTGGCAAAAGCTGACCGACGCACCGCCCCTGGTGGGTAGAATGAAGAATCCGCTGGCGTCCGGGTTAAATTGATCTTTGTATTCATCCCCGAGTGATTGAAAGAACCTGTCGGAGGCATCTCTAATTCCTTGCGGAATCTCTGAGAGCGAAACGCGCACAAGCCGTCCATTGCGCTCTCTGTACTGAAACACCTCGAAGAAGTTTTCGTTTCCGGCGCCACCTTGATGTCGACTTGCTTGTGCTGCTACGCTGAATAGATTACCGTAGACGGTTAACAATCCAATGGTCGAGTCATAATCATCCCATATTCCTGTACGTGCGTCTCTGACGTACTCCTGGCCCAATACAGTTCGCCATTGATTTTCGCCTAACTTCTGCCGCTGTAGCACTTGTGCAGATCCTACTTTCGTTTTAATTGTTTT
>CAYTDR010001427.1:0-1721 GCA_964436185.1 uncultured Candidatus Obscuribacterales bacterium
GACGGGACATGGACGTTACCGGACAAGAGTTGATCAAATAACGAAATCGAAACCATGAATCGCATAGACTGCGATACCGCATGTGGTGACCAGGCCTGGCCATCGCTAAATCATTGCAGAGATTGTGAACCCAACCAAGTTAATCGGCAAGAAGAGTTTGGGAGTGCTTGATATTCAGGCTGACGCATTTCACTAATGCAAGAAGTATCAAAATGGTTTAATGTTACTTTGATTCTGACTCTGCCGCCCCCCGATTAATTCCGTGGACGCTGATTCGGCTTCTTCCTTTAACCGTGTGCAGATGCTGAGCAGCAAAAGACATTGGAAGGAACTCTTGAAACAGCGTTAGGCGGAGGAAAATCGATTATGAGTAAGCAAACTAGAAAAGTACAGTCACGGAAGAAGCACAAGCAGAGTGCAAAAAAAGCGCCAAAGCAAGGTTCAGGACTTAAGACTGCCAAAGCTCAGAGCAAACGCGATCCTGTAGAGATCATTGAACAGACGAATGAAGGTCGTGATCAGCAACTCGTTCCCACCAGACATAGTCGCATGCTGGTTTCACCTTTTACGTTTTATCGTGGCGCCGCCGCAATCATGGCTAACGACCTGGCGATTGAAGAAAATTCTGGTATCACCGTCCAGAGTTGTGGAGATTGCCACATTCTCAACTTCGGCGCATTTGCGACACCAGAGCGAAATATTATTGTCGACTTCAATGATTTTGATGAAACCCATCCTGCTCCATTCGAATGGGATCTAAAACGACTAGCTGCTAGTTTGGTAATAGCCGCGAATTCGGTAGGGCTGCCTGCTAAGTCGGGTGAAAAGGCAGCCTATGAGCTGGCGCGTTCGTACCAAAAGGAAATGGCAAAGCATTCCAAGGACAGGCTGTTGGATGTGTGGTTTGCAAAGCTCGACCTGAAGACAATGATTGACAAGAATACTGACAAAGAAAATCGTGACAAAGTCAAAAAAGATCTGAGCAGAGAACTGATCAAGTCTTCTCCTGAAGTATTGCATCAGAAGTTGACAGAGAAGAAGAAAGGTAGTTGGCGTTTCAAGGAGATGCCTCCCTTGCTCTACCACGCACAAGATATCGAGATGAAGAATGTACGCAAGGCCTATGACCTATACCTTCAGTCGCTTTCGGCAGATAGACAAAGTTTGCTGCGCCACTTCGAAATCGCAGACATTGCCCGAAAAGTGGTTGGAACAGGAAGCGTGGGAACCTACTGTGGTGTTCTCTTGCTCGTCGGTGCAAATGACGACCTTATCGTTCTTCAGGTGAAGGAGGCACGGAACTCAGTCTTTGAGCCGTATCTGGGCGCGAGTGAATTTCAGAATCATGGACAGCGAGTGGTCATAGGACAGAGGATAATGCAGTCTGCAAGCGACATGTTTCTCGGCTGGACCACAGGACTGAATGACCGACATTTCTATCTGCGCCAGCTCCGTGACGTTAAGATGTCTCCTAACCCTGCGATGTGGAACAAAACAGTAATGGTTGCGTTAGCTAAGTTTGCGGGGCAGGTACTGGCCAAGGCGCATGCCAAGTCTGGTGAATCTTCGGCAATCTCAGAGTATCTTGGAACCAGTGAAAACTTTGCCGCATCCATAGCGAAGTACGCGCTGTCGTATGCAGAACAGACAGACACTGATTACAGGCTGTTTGCGGAAGCGTGCCGGTCAAGAAGACTTCCAACTGAAGCATCTTCTGTTGG
>CAYTDR010001428.1:0-1720 GCA_964436185.1 uncultured Candidatus Obscuribacterales bacterium
CGGATTTCGTGCCGACGGTCGCCCCTACTTGATCGTTGAATTTGTCGACGGTCTGACGCTGTCCGACACACTAGATAAGGGGGGCCGTCTCGAGCCGGCTCGAGCGGTCCAAATTTTTGTTGAAATAGTCAAGGCGATTGATTGTATTCATCGGGCCGGAGCTCTTCATCGAGATATAAAGCCGAGCAACATAATGCTCGATAACTCAGGAAGAGTAAAGGTTCTGGATTTAGGTCTAGCAGGTACTCTCGAATTCGAAAGCAGCGCGACGCTAACCCGCACAGGCGAGACGCTGGGAACGGCCGCCTACATGAGTCCTGAGCAGTGCTTAGGAGAACAAGTCGATGTACGTTCCGACATTTACTCTATTGGTTGCTTGATGTATGAATGCCTGTCGGCCGGAAAGGTTTTTCCCGACAAAAATGTCTTCAACTGCATGCAGCAACACTGCTTTGCCAAACCTCGATCTCTCGCAATGGTAGATGGAGTCCCCGAGGCACTAGATCTCGTCATTATGCAGTGCCTTGAAAAAGATCCCGAGGCGCGATTCCAGACGCTAGAGGATTTATTGGTTGCGTTGAATAGCGCATCGCATCAAGGATCTGCAGGAAAAGCACGGAAGCGGTGGAGAACTTCGATACCGTATGTGATGCTTCTCATACTTTTGACGATGACGAGCATATCCTTGATCGAAGACAGATTCATGAGCGTTGGAAGAAAGGAGTCGTTTATAAATCATGACTCCTTGCCGACGGCTTTTCGAGCAGAAACAAATTCCGAGCTCCTGGCTAAACGATTTTCGGACATCGACAAGCAGATTTCGCGCCTCAAGCAGTTTGGAAAACTCAAGCAAGCAACTGCGCTCCATCAGTCGCTCTTGACGTTCAAGAGGATGGCTGATGGCAAATACGAAGGCAAGCACAAAAAAGTTTGCGAAATTCACAGAGTCGATTACCCAATCGCAGGATACTTTTCAAATGGCACCGGCAAATCTAACGGCCCAGTTAGCCAGAAGGTAAGGGTCACCTATAGCGATAATCCAATTAGCTTGATTCTCGAAAGCGACGTACCTGTGCGATGGCAACTGGAAGCACTGCCCGGCGTGTCGATTGAGAAGATCGTCCTGGCAGGCTCCGCCTGTACAGAGAGTGCGGTTACGGGCCTCCCAGGCGGGAGGATACTCTACGCAAAACCAGACCCTTTCTTTTCTGACCATTGCCCAAGAACCTACGACAAAACGCTCGTGCCCGACGATGAAGCGTTGGCGACTAAACGTTATTGTGAGTTTGTTCCGGGAACATTGAACACTCAAACAACCACTATTGGACCAGATTGCACTGCCTGGCGGATGCAACACCTCCTCTGGCTAACAGAAGAGATTTACACAAAAAGCATGCAGAATGAGCAAGCAGCAATACGGAAAAAATTGGAACGGATGATATTTGACGGAGTGCTATCAGAACCGGAAACAGGTGACGGTATGAGACCGACCCGTCGGTGGATTGGCAAAATGACTCCACTGGGCATGGCGGGGAAGACTGATACATCAACGGATTTACCGGTCTTCGCTGGAGTAAAGTTAGACAGACAGTGGTTTTTACTCGCGCACGAAGGACTAGTGCAGCTTGATTTAGAGACCGGCCGAGTCTGGTCCATGCCGGTTCCAGCTCCACTTCCGGAGATAGAAAACTGCTCGGGTATAGCAAAGGATACCAGGCGC
>CAYTDR010001429.1:0-1719 GCA_964436185.1 uncultured Candidatus Obscuribacterales bacterium
ACCTGGCGAGCTGCCAAGCGACCGGGCGGCATATCTTGTTCTAAAGAAGTGGAAGGGGGTGAGGTTTGAGTAGAACCTCCCCCCACCACAACGTTATATTCGTCCGTACAGACTGCAAAGAAGCCCTCCGCCAAGTCGTCATAGGCTTCCCGCCATATATCGTCGTGTTTGTAGAGCGTCTCTCTGGAGCATCCGGCGGACTCTTGCAGTTCAACAGTGGTAAAGGACCGCTGCAGTTTCATGATCTCGTCAAATGCATCGGTAATGCGCTTGCGAGCACCGAGTTTTCGATTCATGTTCTCGCGTATCCAGGAAACTGGCCGTTCCGGCTTGTACTTTTCGGGCTCGCTCGATTTCTTGTGCGCAGGGCGCCAGTTAGCAGCCCGCTGCACCTGGGCTAAAGCGTCGGCGCGCCCATGATTGATGTCCTTGCTCTGCCCGTTGTGGTGTAACGACAGGAACTCGGTGATCGCCCATTCTCGCTCCTGCTCATAGCCATAGCCGAGCGCCGGAAGGTCGCGGCTTGGATCACCGTAAAAGAAATAGTGTCCCAAACACTCGATGCACTCCGCGCGCTGCGACGGTCCCGACAGTCCGTTGAGATGATAAAGTCTGCCCTTATACCAGTTATCTACAATGATTCCGGGCGGCAACTTACGGAAAACTGCAGAAACGAAGTCAGCGAACTCGCTCGGCTCGACAGCCTTTGCGGCTCTTCTTATAGGAATAACATTACTGTCAGAGTCTCTAAGACCGTGAGCAACAGCGGCCGTCTTCCGTTCTTCAAGCTCCTGGGCGTTTGCCTTGCACTTGCGAAAAGCCTCATAGGAATTGGCGTCACCGTCAAGCACGTCGATAAAAAGTTCCAGTGCTTGTGTGGCGTTCAAGTCATGGCGCTCGTGTTCAACTTCCAGCGTCTTTTTGTCGAGCCATGCAAAGCCTGGCTGCAAAGGCAGGCGCAGCCCTAGTCCTAAAGATCCCTGCTCACCACGGTGGGGAAAAAGCTCGAGCTGTCCTTTTGAAAGTTGAAAGTCATTCAGGGTTAGTAGCTTTACTAAGAGCTTGCGCAGATCGGCGCTATTAATGGGTTCTTCAAAGAATAAATAGAGATGCCATCCCCCACTGAAGCTTGAGCGATATAAAGAAGATTTTGTAAGACCCGCATCACCGAGCACTTTCAGCAATTTATCTAGTGACTGTTTATTGTGGTAACGACTGTTCTGATCTATATCGAGAACGGCGAACTGAGTCGTTTTACCTGCACGGCATCCTATAAAGAATCGCGGGTGAACGCATGCAATTGCTTTGAGAATCTCAGCATCCTGAAGCTTCCAGCTTTCGTCGGCCGTGAACCAAGAGCCACCAGAAAGCGGCTTGCAGATATAGCTATAACGATGGAACAGTTCAAGGAATTGCGCGACACAAGTTTCCCACCCTTGCGGGAAGTGATCTTGTCGCGCAAATCTAGCCGGCCCGCTCTGCTTCTGCGAGCGCGCCTGAACATGTCCGGTAATAGTGGTCTCCCTTTCTTAATCTGGGACAAGTTGACCTAACCGGACCATTCGTCTATCCTGGTGTCACTTCGCGAAACTTCGAAAAAACGCGACGACAACTGAATAACGAGGTCCGCAAGGGTCTTACAAAGACATCGCCCCAAAGCGATGTTTTTGTTTATTAGCCTTTGGTCGTTGACCGCCTTCTAGGGAGCGAAGCTCCATT
>CAYTDR010001430.1:0-1719 GCA_964436185.1 uncultured Candidatus Obscuribacterales bacterium
GTTCTATTTTACCTACTTGTTTCAAGCTATCCAAAAGGGCAGCAAGATCAATACGGTGCAGGGAGATGGGCGCCTGGGAATTTCTCAAGCTGTCGACGGAAGTCTTAAGCTCATCGTGGTTGACGCATTCAGTTCAGATGCGATTCCAACCCACCTGCTCACGCTGGAGGCACTTAAGCTCTACTTCCAGAAACTGAGACCGGATGGCGCTCTTGCTCTGCATATATCGAACAAATACTTCGACTTGAAACCGGTGGTGGCACGAGCCGCCGATGAACTGGGAATGACTGCGATATTGCGTCGGTGTAAATCGAAGTCTACCGGCTACCTCAGTGTGTGGGTAATATTGACGAAGTCGAAAGATGATCGTGAAGCGTTGATGAAGAAAGGTTGGCAACCACTGGAGGCACCACCAGACTTCCGCTTGTGGACCGACGACTACTCCAGTCCATTGACTGTACTAATCGCGCCGCTGACCTAGGTCTCTTCTGAGGGATTGTATCTCTCCGCGTCTAACCTGTAGGTCCAGGCAACGCCTTCATGAGCAGTCTTGGTCCAGGGAGGTACGCGCAGAAAGTACTCGGCGAACGTTCCATCAGGCGAAGCTGTCGAGTTTTTCACCTTCACAAACACGATCGGCTCATCCCCTGGCACTTCCACACCGTACAAGGTTCCATATTCATCGCTGTGAATCTCCTTCGCATTGCAATCGGTAAGGAACCGACCCAATCCGTAGTGCTGGATCATTGCTCTGCGAATCTCAATGTTGGGCTCGGAGTTGATACGCTCAACCGTCAACTGCTCCGGAGTCTCGATAACTTCTCGGGGCAACGTCAGACCATGAATCGCGTATAT
This sequence comes from uncultured Candidatus Obscuribacterales bacterium, assembly GCA_964436185.1. Lineage (GTDB taxonomy): Bacteria > Cyanobacteriota > Vampirovibrionia > Obscuribacterales > Obscuribacteraceae > CAYTDR01. The sequence goes on from CAYTDR010001430.1 coordinate 856, forward strand.
GCTCCAACCGTCAGAATAGCGAACTGCAGGTCCGGTTTCACAATGTAGCAATCCCTGCTCGTCCATATGAACTTCCACCGGATACTCTGATACCAGGCAATAACTCGGCGTAGCAAGACAAGTATGCACGCTCTGGCAGATCTCTTTGATCTGCTGACACGTTGGTGACTTTATCTTCACACCGTAATGCTCATCCAGCATCTCCAGCGATACCAGAATATTGATCACTCTGTCGTTGAGTGCCCCTATGCATCCGGCCCAGGCGCGGAAAGCAGCGGCTCTTATGTACTCATCGGCCGTAATCCTGAAACTGCCTTCGGCACCACTGATCTGGCTGAGCATGGAGACAATGCTGTTCGAGCTTTCATCCTCGTCCAGCCATAGCGCTTCCAATCGCGGATCACCGATGGCATCACCGACCATTCTTCGCCAGGTAGCTGAAAGCATGGAGGAGCGCTCCACGATCAAACGCGAGCCTCCAAACGCCCACTCGATAAAACCACCTGGGTAACGATCGTGGAGCTCAAAGGCAATCTCGTCAGCTACAAGATGCTGGGGTGCGAGGTAATAAGGACGAGGAAAGATGAAGCTCAGCGTCTTGTCCATGAAATTTGGAGTCCATGATTCGGACCCGAACATCTTCCGCGCCACCGAGCTATAGATAGCTTCATCGTCGCGGCCCTGAGCGGCACGAGACAACGCGGTCACCAGCTCTTGTTCGGAACGCGCCTCGACCTTGCGCCTGCGCATAGCGCAATGGAGCGCTTCCAGAAGTACTAGCTCCCGGGGAGACTGACACCATATTATTCTCGGCCAGCCAATCTGAGCCATTCTATAAATATGGCTGATTGCATTTTCGGCTGC
>CAYTDR010001431.1:0-1715 GCA_964436185.1 uncultured Candidatus Obscuribacterales bacterium
AGAGTATCTAATAGCTCGAGTCCATTGCCGTCCGGAAGCGTGAGATCAAGAAGAATAATCAATGGTTTGTATCGGCTAAGCAAATCTCGAGCTTCCGCAAGAGTTCGGGCATGCACCACTGCGAACCCATCGGCAACAAGATGGGCTGCCAAAATTTCGGCTATACCAGAATCGTCCTCTACAATAAGAGCGGGACGAACGTGACTGGCTAGTGCTATATCTTGTACGGACGTAGAGACTGGAGTAAATGTGGCCGGCAATTCGACGGAGAACACTGTGCCTTTGCCTACCTCGCTCTCCACGAAGATTTGTCCACCATGCTCTTCCACAATTGCCTTAGTGATTGCCAGGCCCAAGCCCGTTCCCTCTTTGGGCCGGCGATCCGATTGGTCTATCTGCTGAAAGCGCCCGAACAGTTTATACATCTGCTCTGCAGGTATACCAGGTCCGTGATCGATGACGGAGAATTTGAAGGTATTCTCGCTGCCGGGGCTGAGGCGCAGTATCACATCACTTCCGCTCGGGGAAAACTTGATAGCGTTTGATAGCAGGTTAGTCAAAACCTGAATCATACGATCCTCGTCACATTGCACCGGACCGCCTGTATTGAGCTCATCTACAAGATTGACACCAGCAGTTTGAGCCATACCCCTGATACCGTCGATAGTTCTATGTACCAGGTCCTGCGTTTCGACCGTTTTCTTCTTGAGCTCGAGCATCCCTGCCTCGATCTTGCGCAGATCGAGGATGTCGTTGATCAAGCGAATGAGACGATCTGATTCTGATCGTGCGATCTTAATCAATTTAAGCTGCTTCTCGGTTACTGCTCCAGCCAGACCACCTTCTATCAATCCAAGAGATCCACGAATGGAGGTGAGCGGTGTGCGGAGCTCATGTGAGACAGTCGAGTAAAACTCACTCACCCGTTGTTCTGCTTCTCGCTTCTCACTCATGTCTCGTCCTTCGGGGATGAGTAGCACCACGTTGCCTTCTGCATCCAAGATTGGCTTGATGGAGACATCGAAGTGTCGAATTCCTCCGTCCCTTGATGGATGAGTTGTCTCGAATCGAACAAATTCGCCGGTTGCAGCTCGCTTGATGGCCGCGTCGACCGCCTCCTGCGTCTCGGCAGAATGTGTCCACCATGGGGTTTCAGCGAAAGGTACTCCGATAACATCGGCGGCTTGTGCGCCTACAAATTCGAGGGCTGTCCGGTTGACGTCGAGCAAAATTCCGTCTGCACTCAGAAGACCGATGAGCTCATAAGTGTGGTCGAAGATCGCCTTGAACTTGCGCTCACTCTCCTCCATCCTCGCCGTGCTTCTCATCCTATCGATCAATTGACCAATCTCCTGGCCAACCACCTCAAACGTCTTCAATTGCTCGTCATCAATCTGCAGCAATCGCTCGGAAAAAAACTCGCATACCCCAAGAACTTCGCCACGCGACTTAATTGGAAAGGCGAAACCTGACGTCAAGCCAATCGGAAGCGCGAGTTTGTGACGGGGAAAGTTGGGATCGTCAGCTACAGACGACATTACGGTTGCCGAGCCTGTCTCCCAGACCCGACCTGGTAGACCGACACCCTTTGTAAAATGCGTTTCCTTCGTCACCTTCACGAAGGCACTGTCTGCCAGTTTTGCCAGACTCCAGACATCGAGATTCTTGAGGACATTCTCTTCTGGCTCGACAATCCATGTGGCAGCGATGCAACC
>CAYTDR010001432.1:0-1715 GCA_964436185.1 uncultured Candidatus Obscuribacterales bacterium
GACCTGATCTCTTTGGCAAGCGGACCAGTTTCAAGACGTTCAATTGTTTTCGGACACACAAACAGTTTGCGAATCATCGGCTTCTCCTTTCTGACGTACGGCCGCACGCGGCCACCTGGAGAAGGATGTTCCAAATTATGCGAAGTAAACTTCAGGATTCGGTCCGCATAGCAGGAACTGGCGTCATATGCTTAACGCCTTCTCGAGTCTTGGCATGTGCAGAGCCAGTCCCAGGACCACAGCAACATCGCACCGCAACAGTGTTTGGCGGAGCAGAAAGTTACATCCCGCAAATCTGTGTAATACTCAATCAATCTAACTCCAGCACGGGTACAAAAGTAATACGACTCCTGGAGTGACAGCAGTGTTCATTTGCCCAAAATGCGATCACCAGTCTTTGGACATCAAGTTGAGGAAGGACTTAGGACGGACCGGCGATTGGGACGAAATTGAATTTCAGCTCGCCAAGTGTAGTGATTGCGGTCTCTGCGCTGTCGCGGCATACCGTGAAGAGCGTCATGGTTCGAGTGATTATTGGCGTCATGAGGGTATCGTTGTTACACAGAAGACTTGGGAAAAAATAGATGCGAAACTGAATCTAAATCCCTGGTTCTTTTGGCAAACAAATGCATGGCTCTACGAAACTGGCGGAGATATCGAGCTTGTTGTGGAGAAGTTTACCGAAGACTTCGACTCGAACAAAGTTCAGTGGTTCAAATTCAGGCTGTCCTGAAGCAATATCCCAAGTAAGCGAGTACGAAAGCGCAGTAAGAATCCTTGGAATGGTCCTTTCTCGTTGCTTCTTCTCTTAGTATCCTCGGCTGGAGTGTAACCAGATGTGGTGGCAATGCCGTGATCTCACTACATGCTTGGAGGTGATTGATGGTTCTTGCCCTTCTTGGCGACGGTCCACTAATTATGTGAACCATTTCCCACTTCAATCAGCATTGAAAGCCGAACACCCCGAGTTGCTTCGCATAATCTGCTACTTCGCATAATGTTCATGGTGGCACCTCCAGTGCGTGTTAGTGCCCCTCGGAAGACACGACTTCTGACGCCCAATGGACGCGCTTGCGCGCCCCGCCAGGGGCCTGCCATTGGACAGCGGATGAAAGTTGTGTGAGTCTCGGCACTTCAGGCCTGCACGGAGGGAGGCGCCTGTTCAAACCGTTTCCAAGTGCTTTGTCGGTTCCCGAAGTCCGGGTGATTAGGATATCAGGCAATTCAACCGGTCGCCTGTCTCCGGAAGGGTCAATACGTGTGCTTACCAAATCATAAAGAGGCGAGTATGCACCGTATCTAGTATCGGCGCTCCACTATAGTCCAGGAACCAGTCACGCATGATAGAGCCATTCTTTGCGGGAAGATCTCCATTACCCTCTCCAAGCAGTTCTGACGTTCATCTCTTTTTTCGACAATTCCGGCAGATGGGGCCAATAGGGGGCCAACGCTTCTAGGATTCCTCGCAATAAAAAACGGCTCCTTCTTTGCGGAACCGCTTGGATTGAGCCGTTTAATTGGCCTGCCCGGCAAGATTCGAACTTGCGACCTCATGGTTCGTAGAAATTTAAAGTTCGATTTTTCTGAGTCTTCCGATGGTCTCCGAAATCTTTTGACAGTCGCATGGTGACTGTGTTTTACTAGTGTTATCAGTTTTCTTGGTCTAAGCGAAACCTCACCCATTTTTCGCAAAAACATATACCCCACATAGACCC
>CAYTDR010001433.1:0-1715 GCA_964436185.1 uncultured Candidatus Obscuribacterales bacterium
TGCGTGATGACGGAGGTGACGCAAATGCGCACTGAATGCGGCACTACTCCATTCTTGCCGCAGAAGTCGGTAATCAGGATGATAACTCCGCTTGCTACCGATAATCACTTGTTTGAGATGCGTTTCGAGGAACCATCCAGCCTGAGCTCGTGCATGCCGGGGCAGTTTGTCCAACTCTGGGTTCCCGGTGTAGGCGAGGCCCCGATTTCGGTGTGCTCCGGCTCCGTGGATGGTACCATTCAATTGTGCGTCCACAAGACTGGGAGAGTGACAAACGCCCTGTTTGACATGATCGAAGGGAGTTGGGTCGGTCTGCGCGGTCCTTTCGGTACAGGCTTTCCCGTCCAGGACTTCCAGGGCAAAGACCTGGTACTGATCGCCGGCGGGCTTGGTGTGGCTCCGATGCGGTCGCTCTGGCAGTATCTGCTTGACCGAAGAGATAGCTTCGGCAAGATAATGATTATCTACGGCATGCGTCATTCACAGCTGCTTCTCTTTCGACATGAGTTCAAGCTGCTTCTCAGGCGTAAGGACATGAGTGTATATATCGCTGCCGAAGCACTCATAGGACCCGATCTACCGAGTGTTTCATGGCAACTTGGCAGAGTGACGGACATGATCAAGTTGGCTGATATCGCACCAAACTATCTTGCCGCAGTTTGTGGTCCGCCGGTAATGTACAAATACGTCGTCAATGAACTGCGAGCCAAGGGGCTGCCCGACAAGAATATCTGGTTGTCGCTAGAGCGGCACATGAAGTGTGCCATCGGTAAGTGCGGTCACTGTTTTGTTGGTGGCAAGTTCACATGTCGCGACGGTCCAGTCTACAGGCTCGATACTCTGCGGTTTATTCCGGAAGTTGTCGAACTGATGTAGTTTAGCACTTGACTCGCTGGGAGCGCGGGCATACTGCCCGCTTGCATGCAACAAGGTGGAGCGGAAGGATCTGGAGGAAAGGATGAGTGGAGTGACAAAAGGCGATCCGCTGCCATCAATCTCTGTATACGGACTAACCGGGTGTGCCGGCGAGCTTCTGGTCATTCTGGAGAACCTGGACAAACTCTTGCCCTATGTACGTGTTTCGAGCTTTCCATTTGCCCAGAGCAAAAACGAAGAGTCTCGCCCAATCGACATTGCTTTTGTGGAGGGCACCGTCAGTCAACCGCATGATCTAGAGAGACTCAAGGAGATTAGAGCGAAGGCTCGCTGGCTTGTCGCCGTAGGCAACTGCGCGGTCTGGGGCTGCGTGCAAAAGAGCGGTTGCAACAAATTCGCAGTCGACGACATGAAGACCAAAGTATATGGAGCAGATTCGCCCATCGAGGTGCAGCCGGCAGTGCCGCTGTCTGATCATGTTCGTGTCGATGTAAAGCTTTCCGGCTGCCCTATCAACGCCACACAATTTCTCTCGGTGACTGCAAGCCTGTTGAAAGATCACTTGCCCTACATCACAAGTAAGCCAGTCTGTTTGGAGTGCAAGCTACGAGAAAATGCATGCGTCCTCATTGAAAAAGATCTCCCCTGCCTTGGTCCAATCACCGCAGGTGGTTGCGGAGCACTCTGCCCCAGTTTCGGAGCTGCTTGTTATGGCTGCTGGGGTCCGTGTCAGGAGCCACAAACTGAAGCAATGGCGCAGATTCTGGAGGAGAAGGGCTATAGCCTTAAGGAGGTGCAATCACGACTCTTCGCTTTTGGCGCACCGGACAAGGTTTTCT
>CAYTDR010001434.1:0-1715 GCA_964436185.1 uncultured Candidatus Obscuribacterales bacterium
ACGAGAACAATCGACTTTTTAGCGACAAATTCAGTACCCCGAGAAACTGGCAACCAAGGGGCACGGAGCCTAGCCCACGTAAGTGCCGGGTCCGGATACGATTTGATCACCTATCTCTGTATTTGTCTTGCTAAGCAATCCGGATGGCAGTTCTAAGCAACCCTCAGCAGTAGGAAAAGTGGTCGACATCTTACCTGGTTGAATCGAGTGGACGAGACCAACTACACACATTTTCTCGTCCAGAAACATCACATCAATTGCATAGCTCATTCCGAACATGTGAATCGAGCGGCATGGTATCAGGTAGAGCCCCTCGCCATCTTTCAGCTCACTTGTGCCTAGCAGTCCCTTTAAACGAGAGAAAAAACCGTCTGCCATTCGCGCATGGTCAGCGAGCAAGACGGCTTTTGTCTTGTTGTAGAAGTAATGGGTTGGGGACATTTGTGTTTCACTGTTCTAGCTGGTGTACAGCAATACTGCCCGCATTACCGACAGTTCAAACTGCGACAGTGGAGCAAAAAGCGAGTGATGAGCGAGAACCGATGTGAGCGCGAGAAGAAAGCATGTACGAGAGCGTGGGGTGGAACACTGAGCGACAAAAGCACATGTCCGAGAATCAGGAGGACCTGTGAGCACGAGAAGTAGCATGAGCGAGACGAGCTAGAAGCACCAAACTAAAAAACAGGCGACCCGATTGGATCGCCTGTTTTCACAAACCTATTGGTGTACTCGACTACTTCATCTGTTCCATAATCGGTCCGATCGCCTGAATGATCGTAATTACGGCGGGTCCAAGCATGGGACAAAGGATGAGAGGCATTACGAAGAACATGATTACAGGAACCATCTTAACTGGAACCTTACCAGCTTCTTCTTCTTTCCTTCTCTTCAGTCTGTCGCGAAGAGCGTCGGCCTGTTGTTGCAGAGGATAGGTGATGTCAGAACCCTTTGCTTCTGCGGCGATGAGGGCAGCCGCCATGTTGATGAGTTCATCAACACCGCATCGTTCTCCCATCTCGCGCATCGCATGCGGTACCGACTTGGCAAACAGTTTAACGTCGTTGATCAACTGCTCCAACTCTCCTGAGAGGGTGGGGCATGATCCTTTGATTTCTTTCGAAACTTTGTCTACCGCTTGCAACAAACCGAGACCGGCTTGGGCGCAAACAATAAGAAGGTCGATGATAATTGGTAGTTCGCGTAGGATTTCCGATTGCCGCTTTTTAACTCGTGAGGCGAGAAAGAAGTTAGGGATAATCCATCCGAGAATAGCTGCTGGTATAGCGAGGAGCAAACCCATCGGGTTCGTAGTCGCCATCAATAGTCCCAGAGCCAGTACTCCACCAGATATGATGCTCTTCAGTCCGACAAAAATCGCTAAATGCTGAGGAGTACGGTAGTTTGCCTGCGTCAGTAGTTCGACTGTTCTTTTATCTGCAAGAGCTGGCATAGCTTGCAGAACAATCTCACCAGCGGTTCGGCAAGTCACCAGGATCATCGAATCCTTGGGTTTTTCCGCCGCGGTTTCTTCAAGGTCTTTCTTCCCTCTAACGCGGACTGCATAAGAGTCCACGTAGATGCCCATCACCGGCCTTAGTATCAACAGTCCAGCCGTGATACAGACGGAGAAGGTAATAATCGCAATCAGTGTCGTATCCATATCAGACCTCGAAAGTCACCATCTTGACTAGAATCCAGAAGCCTATGCCTTCCCA
>CAYTDR010001435.1:0-1713 GCA_964436185.1 uncultured Candidatus Obscuribacterales bacterium
TATGATGTATAGTCATTTTCTTGCTTTCGAAGACACCAGTAGCTTTTTTCCTGACGAGCCCACACTGCAAAGGGCCAAATCAGCACAGAAGTCGTATTTTATTCGACTGACGAAAGGCAATTACGATGAGACATACGTCAGAGACCGGCTCCGAATCGGCTCGACACATCATCGTATCGAACTCGATCCCAAATGGTACATAGGGGCATATAATCGCGCTCTTTCATATCTACTGCCGAAGATCATCAAGCGAGTGAAGGGAGACTCAGTCAAACTCTCCAAAGTGCTTTTGGCATTTTTGAAGCTGATGTTTTTCGACATGGGTTTAGCCATTGAAAGTTACATTGGCGCAAAAGAGCTGGCCATACGCAAACACCGTGATTCGATCAATGAGCTGCAAACCGAGCAGCGAGTCACGAAGAGCATTCTAGAAAGCGCTCCAATAGGTATTGTTACTTTGGCAAACGACTTTACGTGCCTTGAATGCAATGATGAATATGTGTCGATCGTGGAGCTGTCGTCACGCAAGGAAGTGTCGGGCAAGTCTTTGTTCGACCTTGCGCCACATTTAGATCGTGCATTGTTCGAGGAAGTCTTGGCCACGGGACAACCTTGTCGACGAACCGCAGACTTATTGCGCTTGTCGAAAGGGGAGGGACTGCAGGAAAGTTACTGGGACTGGGCTACATGGCCAGTCAAAGATGATGCTTCGAAAATTACCGGACTGGTAGCCATGTTTTCGAATGCCACTGACAGAGTGCTTTTACAGCAGCAACGGGAAGATTTCGTGGCGACACTTACACATGATTTGAAAACGCCTGTTTTAGCCACCAGCCGTGCAGTGAAATTTCTATTGGAGGGAGATTTCGGTGAGGTGAATGAAAGCCAGAAAGAAATTCTTGAGACAATTCTTCAAAGCAATACGGCACTGTACAGCCTGGTCCAAACGTTGCTCGATGTTTATCGATTTGATAGTGGTGTTAAGGAGCTGCATATTATACAGAGCTGCAGCCTGACGGCAATCATAACTCAGCTGGTAACGGAGATAATGCCGTTAGCACATCACAAAGGAGTAGAGCTCAACGCGGTTTTGCCGGGCGATGCCAAAGACGTGGCTTGTGATGAAGAGGAGATGAGGCGAGTGATACAAAACCTTGTAGACAACTCGCTCAAGTTCACGCCTACAGGCGGAGCAATCACCGTGCTTATGGATCAATCAAGCGAGAAGACAAGGATTAGTGTCATAGACACAGGCAAAGGTATATCAGAGGAAAACAAGCCAAAGCTATTCCAGCGGTTCTGGCAGGCAGGTTCAACAGGACGCTATTACGCAAGCACAGGTCTTGGACTATATCTTTGCCGGCGGATTGTGGAAGCGCACTCAGGGCGAATATGGTGCGAGAGCAGCGAAGGAAAAGGAAGCACCTTTTATATTGAAATCTGAAGACTGGCTATTATGGATAACGCCCTAGTTGCTGTAACAAGATATCAAACAATGCAGGCGCAAGCTTGCTGCATTCGTGTGGCTGCACAGCGGGCTCAAGCTTCTGCGGGCACGCTCCGGCATAGGCTTGGACTTCACGCAAGAGAGCAGACCAAACTTCTTCAACATCAACAGTGGAAGGTTCCTTTTTGGTTTGGAAATACTTCCATAGAACATTTCTGGTGGCAGCCATGCAATGACAGGTAGCATCGCTCGGGATGGCGGCAACC
>CAYTDR010001436.1:0-1710 GCA_964436185.1 uncultured Candidatus Obscuribacterales bacterium
CACCACATATAATGGCAGATACACCTGTGGGCCACCTCAGGTGTATCTTTTATGCAGCATACGCTGCAAGGCTAACGCCATCTGCCGGTGAGTTGCAGATCAACGTGGATAACGGAGTCCAGTCTGGGTTTCGAAAAAATGAACCCGAGGAGAGATTATTGAGTTTGGCCTAAGTCGGTGCCGGGGCCGTATTGTCCTAGCTGGTCATCGCCGCCCATCGGATCGACGCCACCACCACCAGGTAGACCATTGTTGTTGCTGAATGCTGAGGGATCAAGCAGTGGAGGATTCGGTTTCGTATTCATTTTAGAACTGATAAAGGCGCCTACCACCCCTGTAATTCCGCTTGCATCGATAGTGGTTTTTCTTCTGCCGAATATGCCCTTTTCAGTTTTGATAGAGTCGCCCAGAAGGGTTTTCGCTTCTACTTCAGAACCGCCCAGAATCCCTCTCTCTTTCCTATATGAATTGCCCAGCACACTGACTTCGCTTGACCCATTGCCGAGAATGCCGGTTTTCTTCTCGATCTTGTTGCCGAATCGGTCCTTGGCTACACGAGTTTTCTTGCCAAACCATCCGTTCTTGACGGTGACCTCTTCTTTGCCAGGCCCGGTCGTAATAGTCCAGTCCGAGCCACGGGCGAAAGCTGCTGTATTAGTAGTCCCCAAAAGAACGCCTAACATCACAATTGTCGATAAAGTCCTGTTCACACTTCCACCTCAATGACACATAGTAATTATGGACTATTCCAACGCTCCCGGTGTTCCCGACTCTTTTCCCACTGAACAACAATACAAACAAATAAACATGGACAAAGAGCCCGGGCTCGCACTTGCTAGAATGGATGCCGATTACCGCCAGGCTTGATGAAACTATTTACATCTGCCTGCATTCGTTCGCGAGAAGGAACCATTGAAAGAGTTAGCCAGAAAGCTGCTTGAAGGCGACAAACGAGCGCTCGCTCGAGCAATTACGACTGTAGAGTCCGGAGGATCGGATGCTGCCACTCTGGTCGAGGAGCTATTCCAACACTCGGGTCATGCCCACCTAATCGGCGTGACGGGCTCGCCCGGAGTGGGCAAATCGACGCTCGTTGATGCGCTCATAACCAAGATGAGGGCCGATGGTAAGAAAGTCGCGGTCCTATGCATCGATCCATCCAGTCCTTTTACTGGTGGCGCCATTCTTGGTGACAGGATACGAATGCAAGACCATACCCTCGACAAAGATGTCTATATCCGCTCCATGGCCAACCGCGGACACACGGGGGGAGTAGCTCTTTCAACTTACGATGCGGTTCGCATGTTGGAAGCGTATGGTTTCCAGTACATTATTATTGAAACCGTCGGCGTCGGCCAATCTGAACTGGCAATCGCCCAGGCCGCAGACACGACGATTCTCGTACTCATGCCCGGGTCCGGCGACGATATACAGGCAATCAAATCAGGGATCATGGAGATCGGAGACATCTTTGTCGTAAACAAGGGTGATTTGCCAGGGGCGAACAAGTCGGCTACAGAGATCATCGCCAGTCTCGAGCTAGCGAAACATCCTACCGGGTGGCATCCGCCCGTGCTCGTCGCCATTTCGGAATCCGGAGAGGGAGTGGATCAGATCTACAAGTCTGTCAACGACCATCGCGAGTTTCTGGAAAGCTCGAACCTTCTGCATGAGAGAAGAGAATCCAAAGTGAAGGCAGAACTCTCTGAG
>CAYTDR010001437.1:0-1707 GCA_964436185.1 uncultured Candidatus Obscuribacterales bacterium
AAGATGAATTTGGATGTCGTCCCTGGTCACAGTTCCCGCTCCCGTATCCATTGCCACGAGCCCGGAGGTAAGAATACTCCCGCTACGAAGCAATGGTCTTCGCAATAGAGCCCGTATTTGCGCCGCAACATCGTTCAGACGAAAAGGCTTGCACATATAAGCATCGGCGCCTGCATCCAGACCGCCTTGCAATTCCTCTGAGCAAAAACTACCAGACATCAACAGTATCGGAGTGTTGCCGCCAGTGGATCGATAACCACGAATTACACTAATTGCATCCAGACCAGGTAAAGCCATTTCGAGAACGATCACATCAAAAAACTCTTGGCGTAAACGTTCCAGGATGCGCAATCCGTTGTCTTCCATTTGCACCGTGTACTGCTGCGCTGAGAAAAAATCATTCATTGCAGTCGCCAAGTCTTCTTGAGTTTCACCTAACATCATTTTTGACATGACTCAGACCAATCCGAATTGCATCGACTGTCTCAGCCAACACGACGTAATGTCCAACTTCGAAACCGTAGCTGGCGAATTCATCGCCTCAAGGAAGCTAGAAATTTGGCACATTATGCTCACCACGTCAGGGGACACAGACAAGGTGACGGCACTCTCTATTCACTTCAAACTGCTTGGGGCGTGAAATCGCCTGCTCTTAACCTAATCATAGAACCTTTTGATATGTTTAAGCCATATTGTTTACGGGTCCCAAAGTCGAGAGGATTGTATACCTCGTCCTGCGCATGCCTTGGAGGATTGTTAATGTTTTGGGCTTTGACTCAGAATTCATAATTCTGCCTGCCTTCACTTTGGGTAGGTAACTGGCCAATCTACGAGGTTCAGGCACCCCCTTGATTTGGGCTGTTACTAAATAACAAATAGGTTTCCTGTCCTTTTTCTTGATACCTTAGGCTTTATCGTGGCGCAACTTCGAGAACCCTTTCATTACCGCGCAATTATACGCTCCTTCACACGTGACACCAGTTGTGGTATCAAGATTGCATTCCAGGAAGCGCTCGCTCATGACGGACCTACAGTTCTAACAGTCCCAATCGAGAAAGGGTTCAAGCCTTTGGTCTAGTTCTCTGTGTGCGCATCCAATAGAAGGTTCGCGTCGAAGACATCTCGACGCGAACCTTACAACAGGCTCTCGATTATCAACTCGACAAAATGCTCCTGTCTATCGTCGACGAGCTGTATGAACTTGTCTTTTTGTATTTGGCCGTCTACCGTGACCCTGACGTCGACGCGCTTCTTTGGTTCTTCTGTCATTTCGCTGGGCTTCTTCTTGGTCCGTCGTTTCCTTACTAACGGTTGCGCCTGCGCTTCAGTTGCGGCAGATTCTAGAGCAGGAACTTGAGTCGGGGAATCAGCCACACTATCACGACTGGCAAGCCGTTGTATCAAGGTGATGTGGTAGACAGTCTCACGGAAGCGGTAGTGTATTTTGTACGACTGCCAATTCTGCGGCAAGCAAGGCTCGAAGCTGAGTCTATTGACCTCCAGCTTAAGACCCAGTAACGACTCGACGATCAACCGATACATCCATCCGGATGATCCTGTGTACCAAGACCATCCGCCGCGTCCTATGTGAGGCGCAACAGCGTAAACGTCCGCTGACACTACATACGGTTCTACTTTGTAATTTTCTATTCGCTCAGGTGAATTGGTGTGATTAATGGGATTGATCAATCCCAATAGCTCCCAAGC
>CAYTDR010001438.1:0-1706 GCA_964436185.1 uncultured Candidatus Obscuribacterales bacterium
GTCAATCACATGGGATCAAGATGATTGGAGTTCCGCCAAAAGTATTTTAAGCAGCAGCTCGCTATCGCCCAGCAAACTCACTGTTTTCTGCCTTGACTTCTCTCCCCTCAAAATAATCACATCAGTTTTTCTCGTACCTAAGAGTTGAGCGAGGAACTGACACAAACCTTCATTTGCAGCCCCATCCACGGCTCTTTCCTTCACCGCGATCTTGATCCTGCTACCATGAAGACCACACAACGAGTTCCTCTTGGCTCCCGGTTGGATGTGCACGTTCATATCCAGCCCACGGTCTGTGCGCTTGATGACCGAACTCAGCTCGTCAATTGTTAACAGGGATTCCAAACCTTCTTATCGATCCATATTAAAATCACAACTTTAGTTTGGAGGGTTTCTTCGTGACAGTCAAAGTTGGCTCAATTTCCATCGGCGCCGACCAGCCTTTCCTGATCATTGCAGGACCGTGCGTCATCGAGAGTTGGGAGGTAATTCACAAAACAGCTGAGGTTTTGAGAGAGCTTTCCGTCCGTCACAAGTTTACTCTTGTGTTCAAATCTTCTTTTGACAAAGCCAATCGAACCTCCATTAACTCCTACAGGGGGCCGGGTCTCGAGCGAGGTCTGGAGATGCTGGCGCAGTTAAAAATGAAGCTTGGAGTTCTGACTCTTTCCGATGTCCATGAATCTGCTCAATGCAGCGCCGCCGCTAGCGTCCTGGATATCTTGCAGATACCGGCATTTCTTTGCCGTCAAACCGACTTGCTCATTGCGGCTGCCAATACCGGCAAATGCGTCAATGTCAAGAAAGGGCAATTCGTCGCACCGCAAGACATGTTACACGCTGTCAAGAAAGTGCAAGACTGCGGGAATCAAAACATATTCCTCACCGAACGTGGTACTACATTCGGATACAACAATCTAGTCGTCGACATGCGCGCCATCCCTCTCATGCAGCAGCATGGAGTGCCGGTAATTTATGACGCTACTCATAGCGTTCAATTGCCTGGAGGCAGTGGTGAAACGTCAAGCGGGCAGAGACAGTTCATTCCTCATCTTACGCGCGCGGCGGTAGCTGCCGGATGTGACGGGTTGTTCATGGAAGTCCATCCAAATCCTGATGAGGCCAAGAGCGATGGACCAAATCAAGTCCCACTTTCGCAAGTGGAAGAGTTGATCGTGCAATGCTTGAAGGTGCATCAGCTGACCTCTTCGCTGCCCAAGCTCGAGCTTCCTCAAGCAGGTAAGTGCGCAAGTGTTGCGGTAAAAGTATAAAATATGTTTGGTCCCATACATTTTGTTTCAGGAGTAAATTTTGAAACGACCGCCAGTCGACGCGCTCTACAAGACATTTCCACGGATTGGACTCGCTTGTTTCCTGGTCTGTGCTCAAATAACCCTTCCTGGAGCAGCCCAGTCTAACGGAGATAAATCTGAAAGCATCAGCAAGCCGATTTCAAAAGATCAGCTTGCGCTGCTCGGGAAAAAGAAGAAAAAATCCGCAGAGGAAGAGGAACCGGATGGCACCGAGATGATGATGGATGAGGAGAGTGAAGAGACTCCCTACGTTCCGCGCTCTCGCAGAGTCACCGAAACTCCGTCCGAGACTCCGACTGACACTCCCGTTCAACCGACTCAACCAGTACAACCGCAACAAGCAGAAGCTGCTGCTACAAGCGGTGATGAAAGATATGTTTGTGAATCAACATG
>CAYTDR010001439.1:0-1705 GCA_964436185.1 uncultured Candidatus Obscuribacterales bacterium
TTGTCGCCCTCATTCACGCGATTGTCAAGGAAGAATATCGAATAACAAGTCCTAATATTAGGAAGAAAATTTGTGGTATCGAATATAGCATCACCACATTCCAGGCAAAATGCTGAGTTCGAGACGATCGAGGAGGAACCAACTAGAGTACTAGTGCGCAACGCCGTAACAATACCGACTTCATGAATTAGTTCCGACCCAAGAGCTCCAGTATAATTTTAGGGCACACTGAACGCTATTCACTGTTGGATGCTAGCCATGTCAACCAGAACGATCCTCTTACAATCTTGGGACCTATTGCTGAGGCACTACCTCACGTTTACGCAGGTTACGCTCCTGCATTTTTTGCGCAACCTGGTTGTTGCAGGGGCTACGCTTTATCTCACTGTTGGATCACCCTGGAGCCCTGCTGTTGTGCTCTCGGTGTTTTTGCTCATGTCGATCATGAGTTACATCGAAATTCTGTCAATCTGCCTTGCATTAGTACGCAATCAGCCAATCAAATTTTTCCGCCGGCCCAGTCTATCAAGACTTTCTAGCTGGATGTTCTCAACCGCCTGCTTCTGCATAGCACTCGTTACCGGTCTGCTACTGTTTATCATTCCGGGAGTGATCGTTTCAACATACTGGTCTATGTACGGGTTTGCAATTGCTGATGGAGAAGGTCCAATTCGCTCGTTGAAAACCAGCTATATGGCAGTTCGAGGTATCTTTTGGCAAGTATTCTTGATCGGGGCAATTATCGTCGTACCCATTGCGCTGTTTAGCACGCCTCTGTTTCTTGGGTTAGATCTGTATTTGGACCTTGCCCTCAATTTAATTCTTGCCACCATATACACCACCAGATACCAGGGGACAAGGTAATGCTAAATCGCCTGCTAAAGACCATTTACGTGATCATGGTGTTTCAAATCGCCATGACACTCTGTCTAATTGTCCTTCGCAGTTGCGTCGAGGCACGATATGTTCCCAGCACTGCTATGCAGCCTACAATCAGGGTAGGAGACAGGCTAATACTGGAGAAAGTAAGCAAATGGAAAAACCAATTAATCGAGCGAGGCGCCATTGTTTGCTTTTATCCTCCACCATCGCAATTGCCTGGTGGCAAGGATCTCTCCTTCGACATCCCGAATGTCTTGGGCAGACTGACTGGCTTACCGATGTTTCCTACAGATGCTGCGTACGTTAAACGCATAATCGGGGTGTCGGGAGATCGCATTCGCGTGGAACCTGACGTCGGCGTTTTTGTCAACGACAAGTTGCTGAAGGAACCGTACGTCAGCGCTCCGGCTAGCTATAGCCTATCAAAACTCTCGGATATAGGAGGTCCTAGTCCCAGCGGAAGTCTGCGCCCGTTTGAGAATAACAGTGAGCCGATTGTCGTTCCCAAAGGAATGATGTTCGTCCTGGGCGACGATCGAAACAGAAGCGAGGACAGTCATGTATGGGGTTTCCTGCCAGAGGACCGCATCATTGGTCGCGCTTGGCTTATGATCTCGCCGCTCTGGGAGTATATGCATGATGCCGACTGGACACGGCCTACTTCTGTTTCGGACCAGCAAGACTTGTAGCACCTTATTTATCCAATGGTTTGAGCTCGGTCTTTCTACTCTGAGTCTGCACTTTGGCTGCGGCAAACATCAGATATCGCACCACATATAATGGCAGATACACCTGTGGGCCACCTCAGGTGTATCTTTTATGC
>CAYTDR010001440.1:0-1702 GCA_964436185.1 uncultured Candidatus Obscuribacterales bacterium
TTGGAGTAGGAGCTTTCTGAAAGTACCAATTAACAGCTCGCTCAGATGGAGTTGTAGCGGAAATTGCGATTAGACGAGATTCATCATTGCTCTCTGGGCGGTTGGACAGTATGGTCAGGACAAACGTCATGCATGTTCAGTTCGAGGAGGTTTCAGGACCAAAAGAGAAGGAAACCAGTCAATCTGTTCGTTTTGGAACTCGCTCGCTCAGACCGTCCCTGACTTGTAGCAGTCGGCCCGTCCCTCACTGGCAACTTCCGGTCTATCAGCTTCAGTGAAGTGACGAATTGCTTTTGCAGTACCTCGGTTTGGGTAACACAATCGCGCCAGATTGTTTGGTATCACAGTGCCCACAAAATTCGAACACCCGAGGACCATAGTCATGTTGTTCGTGGTGATCACTGCAGGATTAATTCTGGCGGGGTTCTTGGTCTTACTGTTGTTGCGCATGTATTTTTCCGACGAGACGTGCACGTGTTCATGCTGCAAGTGCAACTGTTCCGCGGTCCAATACTGGCTGTAGTAGCGGATCATCAGCTCTATGAAGAAGTAGAGTCAGGTCGAGGTAGACGTGATCATATCTACTTGCGCTTGGTAGGTTGCTCATAGATCTAACAAGCAACCAGCCGCTACCTCAAAGCGGTCGGCGTGGTTGCATTATCACAAACTGAGGACTCAACATGTTACTAGCGGCGATCATCTTCTCGGCTCTGGGCGTGGTGCTGGGTGGTGCTGGTGGGATGTTCTCGACGCCTCTGATTCTCCGATTCGCCAAGATATGGTCAAAAAATTCCGTCGATCGCATGGTGATCATTGTGGCCGGTATGGTTGCAGGAGCGATGGTCGGTGGGTTTCTGGCATTCGTCCTGGGTCAGAAGGGGATGTGGTTCTGGGGCGTGATGGCCATCTTGCTATCCGGTCTGACGGTACCGCTTTCCACTGTGGCGCTTAACCAGTTAAGCCGGTGGTTTCGGCTCGGCATCGTCATTGCGGACCGGACTGCGAAGAAATGCATCGAGTTCTCGGACCGTACGGCGCAGAACATCCTGGAGAAGATTCGGAAGAAGAAGTAACAAGCAAACAATGACGGATGGATTGAACTATTCGCTGATTGGTTTGTGGCTTTTCCTTCCGGGTAGGGTAACGCGCAACGTGCAGAAGGGAATGTGTACAGCCGAATGAGCACCAAGATAGCCAGAGACCTGATGCAAACGGTTCGTCGCTGATAGGTGACGAACTGTTTGTGGTCGGGCGTCAAACATTCGGTCGGGGCGTAGATGCGCTACTTCAGTGCTTAGGGTGATTTCATTACCGCGATGAATTCAGAGGCAGATTCGTTAGCCTGATGTGACACCGCTGCAACGAAGTACAAAGTAGAGTCAGTACGACAGGAGGCGGCTTGAATGGATGGGCTTTATCAGAACCTGGAAGAATATCGGCGCTATCTCGCGGGTTCGAACCTGATGCCCACTACTCGGAAGCAGTATGCCTGTCAGACCAGACTCTTTTTGCGCTGGCTATCTGCAAGTGGGGAGTCTTTATCTTCGCGTGATGATGCGATCAAGTCTATTCGAAGGTATGAGCGATATCTTCAGGAAGAGCAAGACATCAAGCCAAGCACGATTAACTTCACTTTTTCTGCTTTAACCGATTTTTTTGATTTTCTGGAAATCGGTTTTGCCGGAGCCCAATTGGGGGATTG
>CAYTDR010001441.1:0-1700 GCA_964436185.1 uncultured Candidatus Obscuribacterales bacterium
GCGATATTCGGGTGTCTTAGCTCCGTCAGGAGATTCAATTGACGTTGGAAGAAATGCACTCCGGAACGGTCGGAAGCAAAGCTCTGTTTCAAGAGTTTAATTGCTACCGTTTCGCCCGAAGAGCTGTCTATGGCTGAGTAGACACAAGAAGTGCTTCCCGAGCCCAAGAGCTCAAGAAGACTGTAGGTACTTATTCTGAGACCTGCCGCGTGCCGACTGGACTCACGAAACGATGGAGAGCCCGCCTTCAAGGCTGCTTCGTATTCTGCGTCGGAGCTGTAATGGAGCTTGGGCATTTTCTATTAGGCTTGTGCTTAAATTCTTGAAAATTTCATGGATAGAAGCGAAATTCGTCCAGCGGCGCGGAGTTAAAATGGTACTTTGCGCTGGGGCTGATTCTTTCAAAAGATCGTTTCGAAAAGGTTGATATGCTATTCGGATCCTTCTAACAAGTTTGCGGAGCAAAAACAGCTTCCTTGGCTGATCGCCTTGCGAATGCAGTTTGGTATTCGTCACGCCTTCTAGCTGAAAGCGAGAACTTTCTGAAAATGAAGAGTAGATCATCCTGACGAAGGCGTCTATTCTCGTAAAAACTTTGGTACCTGGTTGGGTTTGAGTACTTTCGCCATAGCGAAGTCGGCCTGTGCTTCCTTCTAGTCGAAACAGGTTAAACGGACAATCAACTTTTCTGTAATTATTCACTGTTAGACTGCGTTCCAAATAGCGAGCATGCGCTCTATGACGGTCGTTTCCAGCCTCTCAGGTTCGGAGCTTTGCCAAATGAAAGACTGCCGTAACGAAGCTGAAATCGACAGAAGCAGCATTGACCTGAGTACTTTTGCCATCGAGCAATCTCATACTGTTCTATCCACAGAGTCAGTCGCAATAAACGCCGTTCCTTCACCAAGCGATTACCAAGTAGGCAGCTTGATTGGCTCGGGCAGCTCCTCCCGAGTCTACGCGGCCAAGAACTGTACTTCAGGCGAAACGGTCGCTTTTAAGGTTTTGAACCAAAATCTATTGGGAGACCCGGTAGGAGTCTCCGCGTTCCAGCGGCACATGGAAAGCATCAGTGAACTCAGTCACCCAAACATCGGTCAAATTCGTGAATTTGGCATTCTCTCAAATGGGCAGCCGTTCATCGTAATGGATTATATTGAAGGTCGAACATTGGCACAGCACTTGGCGAACCATGGCCCACTCGATTTGCCTGGTGCTTATCGCATATTTCTGGCTATCACCGATGCACTTGCGGCGGCCCATCAGACTGGAATCATTCATCTCGATATCAAACCAAGCAACATCATGCTGGGCCCTGCAAGCGAGATTTACGTCATTGACTTCGGTATCGCCAGAGTAACAACGGTTGCGATAAACGACACAGTCAGTCGAACCGGCACATGGGCTGGTACTCCGGCATACATGAGCCCAGAGCAATGCTTTGGCGGAACCATGGATGAACGCTCAGATATATATTCACTTGGTTGTCTGATGTTCGAATGCATCTCAGGCTCGCAGGTGTTTCCCTGCAACAATGCCTTTGCCTGTATGCAGAGCCACGCATCAAAGAGGGCACCCGTTCTGGATGATGTAGTCGAGAACGTTCCTGCCTCGCTCTCTCGTGCTGTGATGTGGTGCTTGAGGAAGCGACCAGAACACCGATTGCAATCTATGACGGAACTGAAGCAACTTCTTTTGTC
>CAYTDR010001442.1:0-1700 GCA_964436185.1 uncultured Candidatus Obscuribacterales bacterium
ACCTTCAAGAAAAACCGCCGGATGACGGCGATCAATTTATTACCCAAAGACAAACCATATCTGTTCGGCAAGAACAGGCTCTGGAACGTGAGCCTATCGTCGAGAACGAGTTGACTGAACTTGAAGTGAGAATGAGAGAGCGGCGAAAGGGACATCACGAGATATCAGAAGAAGTAGCTGACCTGCGATCTCGGCGCAGTAATATTCCGCGCGAACAGATTCGAATTCGAGATATGGTTTGCGAGGCGCTGAAAATTGCGCCGAACGATATGCCGTTCGCTGGAGAGCTCTTACAGGTTCATGAGAGTCAACGTGATTGGGAGGGAGCTGCAGAAAGATTACTTCGTGGGTTCGGACTGTCCATAATTGTACCCGACAAGTACTACGATAAGGTATCTGCCTGGGTCGATCGGAATCATCTGCGTGGGCGTCTCGTGTATTTTCGTGTTCGTTTGAAGCCTGGTACCACTTTTGGTGACCCGCATCCGAAGTCATTGATCAGTAAATTATCGATCAAACCGGATACGCCATTTTACGATTGGATGGAGCGTGAGTTATCGCAAAGGGCGAATTACGCTTGCTGTGATACGCAGGATGAGTTTAGGCGTGAGATCAGAGCTGTAACTATTACCGGTCAGATTAAGAAGCCCAGAGAACAGCACGAGAAGGATGATCGATCTAGGATTGATGATCGAAGCCGGTTTGTTCTGGGATGGAGCAATGAAGAGAAAATTCAAGTCCTGCAGAAACAAATCGACCAATTGGAGACGAGCATCCACGCGCTTGGGCGCGATATCGGAAAATTGGCAGCCGAAAAGAACCACCTCAAAGAGTATATTCGAAATTGCCAGAGGCTTGAAGACTATCCGGACTTCGAGGTACTGGACTGGCAGTGGTGTGTTGCGCACATTGCCAAGCTAGAGAAAGAGATAGAGCAAATTGAAACTGCATCAGATGTACTCAAGCAACTGAATAAGCAGTCGGAGTCGATTAGTTGCGAGCTGCAAACCACAGAAACTTCGTTATTAGACCAGGTGAAAAAACTTTCCAAGACAGAGCAGAAACGAGCGGATTTGGAAGTGGCTAGTGATGAGCTGCAAAAAATGCTGAATGACTCACCGGAGCACTTTGACGCGAGCACGTCGGATGCCTTGGACCGATATCGTTCCGATGCGCTCGGCGAGCACAAGTTGACACTGGAGAACTGTGATTCGAGTGAGAGGGCGACGCAAGATTGGCTGTTGCGCCGCACAGATGCCGAACAAAAAAAGCTGGAGAAAGTCAACACGAAAATAGTTCAATGGATGTCAGAGTACAACAAGGACTATCCTTTGGAAACGCAAGAAGTTGATGCAAGCGTAGATAGTGCGGACGAGTATGGCCGCATGTTGAGGCAGTTACAGGCTGATGACTTGCCGCGCTTCGAAGCTCGTTTCAAGCAATTGCTCAACGAAAACACAATCAACGAAATTGCAAACTTTCGGTCAACGAGAACTGATCAAAGATAGAATTGATCAGATCAATCAATCTTTGACAAAGGTTCCGTACAATGAAGGTCGGTTCATTCGGCTCGAAGCACAATTAAACAATGATGCTGACACCCGCGATTTTCAGACGCAGCTGCGTGCATGTACAGAGAATACTCTGACAGGGTCCGATGATGCACAGTATTCGGAAGCAAAATTCTTACAGGTAAAGGA
>CAYTDR010001443.1:0-1696 GCA_964436185.1 uncultured Candidatus Obscuribacterales bacterium
CCATAGAGGCAGATTACCAGCCGTATGCTCGAGCAGGATAGCGATGAAACGATCGAGCGAACCATAAATGGCTCGATGGATCACAACCGGCACCTTTGCCTTACCGTCGCTATCGATGTACTTGCAATTGAACCGAGATGGCAGTTGAAAGTCTAACTGAATGGTTCCCATCTGCCACTTTCTGCCAAGACTATCCTTCATCAAAATGTCGACTTTCGGACCATAGAATGCGCCCTCACCTGGAGCGACTATATAGCCATCCTTACCGGCACGACGCTCCAGAATCGACTCCAGGATTCGTTCGGCCTTATCCCAGACATCGACCTCTCCGACAAATTTGTCGGGACGCAGACTGAGTCTAAAAATGTAGGGCATCGAGAACAGTCCGTAGAAGTAATCTATGAGCTTGAAGATGTGTTCGAACTCTTCCTCGATCTGCTCAGGCGCGACAAATATGTGTGCATCATCCTGCTGAAATTTCTGCACTCTGAACAGTCCGCCAAGCGAACCGGAGCGTTCGTTTCGGTGAAGCACATCACAATCCGAAAGCCGCAGAGGAAGGTCCCTATAGCTATGCAAATCGAGGTTATACACGACCATCGCATTAGGACAGTTCATGGGTTTGAGACCGTACACGGTATCATCGCGAACTGGTATCAAGAACATATTGTCCTTGTAGTGATCCCAATGCCCGGAGATTTCCCAGAGCTTACGATCATTAATCAACGGTGTGGCGATCTCTTCATAGCCGTACTTATCGTGCTCCTCGCGAAAGAGCTGGATGAGCGCGTTAAGGACTCTCAAACCATCAGGAAGCCAATACGGCATGCCAGGCGCAGTTTGGTCGAAATGAAACAACTTCAACTTCTTGCCTATCTCTCGATGATCGTATTTCTTCGCCTCCTCACGCATGCGAAGGTAACTATCAAGCTCCTGACGTGATTGCCAAACAGTTCCGTAGATACGGTGAAGCAGTGGGTTGCGCTCCTCACCGCGCCAGTGAGCTCCGGATACATTGAGCAACTTGATTGCATCCGGATTGATTTCGCAAGAACGCTCCACGTGCGGTCCTCGACATAGATCGACGAAATCACCATGTCGATAAATCGATAGCGGTATCGACTCGGACAATGCCGGATCACTTACGCCAGGTTCCTGCAAACCTCGTCGCTCATCCCCATTCTCGTTTGCCACCCCGCGAGACAACAGCTCTATCAACTCGAGCTTGTATGGCTGGTTCTGGAACATCTTGCGCGCATCATCGGCGGTGAGATCCTCTTTGGTAAAACGACAATCGCTCTCGATCACCTGCTTCATTCGCGCTTCGATTTGCTCGAGATCTTGCTCGTTGATCGGTCGAGGCAAACCGAAATCATAGTAGAAGCCATCTTCAATCGGTGGTCCTACAGCCAGTTGCACGGGACCATCGCAAGCAAAGTGCTCGACGACAGCCTGGGCGAGGATATGCGCGCAACTGTGTCTAAGCTTATAGACTTGATCGTTTTCTAGATTACTCATCTCATTTTCTTCCTGGTTCTATCCAAAACTTCATCACAACAGCACAAAAAACGAGCCTCCAGCGGGGCTCGTCAGTTAGCTCGTCTTCAGTTCAAAAGATTATGCGCCGACCTCAGCCCCCATTAATGGTGGCTGTTCTAGTTATTAGGAGGTGGAGTTGGTCAAGGCGCATAATACT
>CAYTDR010001444.1:0-1687 GCA_964436185.1 uncultured Candidatus Obscuribacterales bacterium
TCTCCACCAGCTCCTGCATAGTCTTCTCGGCTGAATGGATTTTAGGCCACATAGTTTCAGTGTTGGCATTGAGCCAAACCTGCCATTGTCCGCCAGAGCCCCAAGAAGAGGGCGGCAGTTCGATGGCATGGGCCGGCGGATTCTCATCGAGATACGCAGAAGCTGTCTTCATCGTCACATTTGTGTACTTCTTCAGCTTGCGAATTACCTGCTCTATAAACTCGATTCCTTCGAACCACCAATGTCCGAAAAGTTCGGTATCGAAACTGACCATGATCAAACCTTGATTGCCCGTCCGTTTCAGTCTCTCAGTCAGGCATCCCTGAATCACACCAACGTAATGATCCGAGTTTTCGGAGATTCGCGTGGAAGCAGCTTCAGGATTGTAGAGTTCCTTGTCACCAAGGTCGGTGTCTTTTGTCGTCAACTTCCAGAAGTGCAATCCGGATACATCATCCTTCTTGTGGAATTCACGATAGTTGCCGTCTCCAGGATAACCATGGTCGGCAGACCAGACCTGATAGCCTGACTCTTCGTGGCGTCCCATGACTGCGACCGGATAATCTTTGAGCCAGTAAGCTTCGAACGTATCGTAACCAGTCTCCGGACGACCCTTCGCCGGGATATATTCGATGGTCCCGTAAGGACCGAAAACTCGCCTCAACTCGGTGCTTTCGCCACCTTCAATAACAATCGATTCAGTAAAAAAGTATTTGAGTCCGGCAGCGTGCAACCAGTGACCGATCCCTGGACGTCCGTCTTCACCCGGTCTGTAAGCACATTCTGGCAGCCAAACGCCGTTTGGTGGCTTGTTGAAATAGCGCTTGTAATTGTCTACGCCGGCCTTGAACTGAGCTTGCAGTGAGCCGTCTTCCTCGAGCAGAGGGGAGAAGCAGTGAGTGGCAGCGCTCGTGGTAATCTCGATGGCGCCCAGATCTTGGAATTTCTTGAAGGCACCGGGAATGTCTCGATTCCAGCGATTTTGAAACGAGTCCAGCATCTCTTGAAACCATTCACGGTAGAAACGCGCCAGTCGAAGTCGCTCCGGATCAGGCGTTTCGCCTCTGGGCGAGTACCGTTTCTCGTCTTCCGATGATGCTTGCAAACGTTTGCCCATGAAGGTTTCGAAACCTTGCTTCATGTGCTCGTCGGCGAGCTGCTCGACGAGTACAGGAGTGAGGCCGATGGTCAGATTCGCAGGGATGCCGTCATCCCAGAGCCTGTTGATAGTGTTGAGGAGCGGAATGTAGGTCTCTGCCATGCATTCATAGACGGTCTCTTCACCGAAAGGCCACATTCCCGCCTTGCGATAAAACGGCAGGTGACTGTGCAGCATGAATACGAAAGAACCGACGCTCACAGATATCACTCCTATTGAAAAGCGAACCACTCGATGACAAGGGCGAGTCCGGCACTACCGGCTGCAGCCCACCTTGAGGTGGCGGAAGGACAAGAGATGGACCGGACTATAACAATATAGATAGGCTTTTGCCAGCAGGGTTAAATGCATCCGTTACTATTCTTGAGAATCAACAGTCATGCTGTATGCTGTTGTTAAGCGCCATGATTTGGCTCTGCTGACATGGCAGTGAACCCAAGTCAGCAGGCGGTTGAAAACAGCTGTTCTCCCCGGCCGTTGGCAATAATGGAAAACAAGTGAATTCAGGAACTTACCCAGGATCGAGCC
>CAYTDR010001445.1:0-1673 GCA_964436185.1 uncultured Candidatus Obscuribacterales bacterium
CTCTTTTGTGATTACCTCGATATGAGCGAATCGTCTTTGCTATCACCTTTGCACATCTCTCTTGGTGCTATGAGGGATCATTCTGCTGGTGTGTCGTCTGGTCTTCGTAGATACAGTCTAAAGTTTTGATTACGGACTGGATGGCGCCACGGTGCACACAAATCCGAATACGCAAACAATGCAGAATGCAATCAGCTCCAAACTCAACCAATTGAAACCGCAATTGTTGAATGAGTCAGACCAACTTGCGCCACCGGAAAACTTGATGAGCGCTAAAACAACACCGAAAGCTAGTAAAACGTAGAGGTTCGACACGATGTTAAGGACCATGATTTCTGGCAAGATCTCAATCGTACACGCCGGACTCTTTGATAGCCCGCTACTTAAGTTTTTTTTGGGTTTCTGAGGTTAAATTCCGACGAAGGTTACCTGCTTCAGGTTACATGCTTCCCCCAACAACGTCACAAGACAATTGTTTCCCCCGTCCAATTCTTCAGGACTGCGCTTTCTCGAGATGCGACTCCGATTACCTGTTTCGGACAATGAAAATGCACAATCGAATTGTCGTTCGTCAACTGAAACACGATACGCATAAGATCTCAGAAATCGCTTTGCTCATGAACATAACTCCCTGGAGACCACCGCCATGATCAGCCACGAGCCGCCGCCTGAACATTTGAGAGATTGTCCAAGTATGGAGACACGGATTGCTCATCTGGAAACTGGCAGACCCGTGGCGTTTGAATCTCTAATTTCGGGCTCTGGCCGTTCCTTGCGACCCAGCACCTTCTCTGGTGCTCCAAACGGGCGGACATCGAAAGCCACAGAGAAATGTCATCTCACCAAAGGGCAATCCATCTCAGAGGGCGACAGATAGAGCTCTGCGCCAATTGGAGCATGCAGAACACAGTCAAATACCGATTGCAAAATCCACGTGCATAACAGAGAGAATGATATTGCTCCTGCCAGGCAAGTATTCAAGTACAATTAATTTAGTCCTCCGGCATGCAGTAGGCACCAAGACCGAGAAAAGCACCGAGACCAACACATAAATCGAATGTCCGACTCCAATCAGCCTGGTCCCAATATATGCTCCTTTTGCGGAAGAACAAGACAAATCGCCAAGTCCGGTACTTTGACCGGATGGATTTTCAAACCAAACGCTTGCACTTGTGACCTGTCCTCACCGATAAGTTCAGGCAGGCAACAAATTACAGAAAGGCTTTTATGCCCGGAATGCAGCAAACCCGTATACGACACGAAAAAAGCAACCATTACACAATGGATTTTTCGTCCAGACAAATGCAATTGTCGCAGTACAGAAAAGAAAAAAATTGATGGTGGCGGATTTGATGCTGCAGACTTGCAGCAAAGCTCCGACAAAGTCGGGGCATTTCTACCATCGCCGGAAATGTTAGAGCTAGCCGAGCAACTGGCACTTCCAGAGCGCTACCAGGTGAGAAGCCTGCTGGGAAGAGGCGGCGTCGCAGTGGTTTGTGAGGCAAAGGACGAATTCTTGAATCGCACGGTGGCGGTTAAGCTCATAGACAGGGTTCTTATGGAGCCAGATAAGCTGGTGCGCTTTCAAAACGAAGCAAAAATCACAAGCAAACTCGCTCATCCCAACATTGTACAGATACTGGACTTCGGCATTAACAAGAACAGCCAGCCCT
>CAYTDR010001446.1:0-1673 GCA_964436185.1 uncultured Candidatus Obscuribacterales bacterium
CGCCAGCGCCCGTCTCCTTCACTTCACCTTCTTCTTGGACTTGCTCACATTTTCTGATTTCTTCGAATGCTTGTTAGCGAACTTCAACTCTTCAATGGTCTGAAGCCGACCGGCTAGCGACACGATCTCGGCCACAATCGCTCTCGACTCGGCAGCCTCCGGTTCAAGCTCTTCCTTCTGTAAACGCTCTAGAACCCACTCCCGTAGCATGGGCATCACTTTTGTATCAAGGCGCTGGGCAACCTTCCTCAAACGCACTATTTCGCCCTCAGAAAATCTTATGTTCAATTTCTCCGGACGGGTCAAAGTACTTGTTGCCGCCTGGTGGATCCGCTCTGCATGCTTCTTAGCCTCTTCATTTGACATTGTCATTGTGTTGCTCTCTTTATGTTGTTTCTCTGCGCCTTCATTGCATGGAAAACTACGTAGTCGTCGCGCTCATCTACTCTCACTGCCACTTCTATTCGCTTTCCCCTCTTCGTAAATCCAATCATCTGCATTTTCATCGATGGCAAAGTATATGTAGTCAGGGTCGGCCAGAGCTTCTTGGATCTCGGACTCGGTGATTCCCCATTTGAAAGCGCTTTGCTTGAATATCATTAGGTGAAGCCTCGTCCAGCTATTTACAGTGTATCCCAACTGGGATACACTGTATGCATCTGCTCGCAGAATTAACGAATGAGAGATTCGAGAATCTGGTTTACGCAAGGAAAGAGCGCGGTCTGAGATGAATGAAGGCGAAGAAAACCTGGATATCGTTGGCGGTGATAACGCTTGGATTGAACTTGGTTTCTCTGAGGCAGACGCGGAAGAACTCGAAGTTCGTTCATGCCTCCTGGATGAATTACAGAAGGCTGTTCGGTATCTGCAACGGAATGGCGTACCTCAAAAGGACATGGTCCTCAGCACCGACGAGGCAAAATTATCTAAGATCACCGCTGGCAAATTGAGCGAGTTCTCTACCAGCCACCTTATAACGTATCTGTCGAAACTGGGACTGAAACCTAAACTCAAGGGACAAGAGTAACGAACGCTCCCAGATCATATTGAATGCACCCGTCGTATACAGGATGTTTCGGCTTTTCATTTATGACGCGGCTCCTCTGTCTCTTCTAGTTGCCCTATCTCAGCACCTCGACTAAGCCCAGACAAATTTTACCGGGTTTGTGCTGCAGATAGATTTTTTCGTGCTAAAAAACTGGAAAGAGACAACCCCCGACCTCACAGTTTGGGCACAAGTGGCAGATCGCCTGCAGTGAGTGCACTGCTAGGGCGGTCAGCATTAATATGAGGAAAATCTACGATGGTAACAGTAGTAAAAGAAGAGTCCAGTAGTAGCGCACTGGCGGTTGTTCTGGTACTTTTGGCAGTGGCCGCAATCGGTTTTTGCGTCTACTTTTTCGGCTCTGGTGGTAAGTTGAGCGCTCCAGCTTCAAACACCACAATTAATTTGCCGGATCCGCCAGCAGTTAACAACACCAGAATCGAAGTTCCCGCAGCTCCCGCGGCCCCTGCATTGCCGACACCGTCGGGCGGAGATGCCGAATAACCAGGAATCCCTATTCGCATTCAAATTGACTCGCGCAGGAAATCAATTGCTGCGCGAGTCATTGTGCGCCGAAGTGACCTTAAGCGGAGAAGCACCGTATATGGAGCAACCTATTGTGCTCCTC
>CAYTDR010001447.1:0-1672 GCA_964436185.1 uncultured Candidatus Obscuribacterales bacterium
GGGCACTTCTTCGCAGCGTGCTTCAAGTTCGTTGAGCGGCACGTTTACGGAATTAGCTATGTGTTCGGTCTCAAATTCAATAGGGCTGCGAACGTCAAGCAGCACCACCTCTCCAGCATCTGCTGCCAGGTCGGCCGGCGCCAATTGTTGGCAAATAGTGGATTTAGACAGTTCTGACATAAACAAGCCCTCACTTGGAATTGAATTCACTATATCACCGTTTGGTTATATGGCGAATCAACCGTAGGATTGATTGAAGAATCAATCCTACGGTGGTAGGCTGAAATTGGTGGATACCAGGCTTTCTAACACGGCCACTGGATACAGAATGTACATTGCCAGGAGGAAACATTCGACTCCAATCTTTGAGGACGCAGAGACGTAAATCCAAACCAAACAATTGCCTCTACGACGCATTTATTTAGCGAGCATAGGCGCCACTGTATGTGATATCACTAGATATTGAGGATTTGCCAGCTGACTTGTTTTCGATTTTAACAGCTTCGGTCTAGTCATTTCGTTTGACACCCATATCACGTTCAGCCTGGCTGGAATTACTCATAAGTCTGCCGGCTACGATTGCGGCAGTTCAATCCCTTTTTTGATAAACTCGTCTAAATTGAGAATGCGGGCCATCTATTTGACGAAGAAAAACCTCTCTATAACTCGTTTTACGCTGTTCGTACCAGTATTGTATATGCTCTGCGTATGCACGCCTGTTGGTGCTCAATCTGCCGGTGCAGTCAATCCGCGAGCAGAAATTCTTCAAGCTCCTTCAACCTCGAATCTTCCACCGGTATTACTTCAAGTCGCCCGTTTTACTGGTGCCCTGGCGGTCATGAAAGAGATTGAAGGACTTCAGAGTGAGCTAAGAGATACCAATGAAGCTGTTGCTGCTCCGATTCCGTATCTGGCGAAGAGGCAGAAACTAATCTATATGCGCGAGAAGTTGAACACGATTTTGGAGACTTCCAATCTGGAGGTCAATGCGACTCGCGGTCAGATTGAAGGATTGATGTCGCAAGTGCAAACACAACAAGCAAAGATGGTTGAGAAAAGAGCACGAACACTGCGGCGCAATACCATCATCAACTTTGTAAGCGGCGGAATTACAAAACTGGCAGGTTATTCAATTGCACTCGGTGGTGCTGACACGCCTTCAAACATTCTTGAGATTTTCGACGGCGGAGTGCAGTGCGGATTGTCTGGTACAGTCATAAAGGATCTGCATTCCGAAAGTCTGGTTGTCGGCCAAATGCCGGTCATGCTTACTCAGTTGGATCGGGCTGATGATCCAGACGGCGTGTATGCGAGGCAGGTGTGGACCTATCTCAATGAATCCTCGACTGGAAATCCGGGCCGACCCAGACGTGAAGAGTTGACGAAGAATTGGGAGAGCAGGGGTTTTTACGAGCATCACAAGAAGGCAAATAGTATGCGCGAGAATTCGAACTTGCAAGGGCACCTTGCCTTGGCTCGAATAACCCCGCAGCTGCTCGACGATCGCCTGGCTATGCTTTCGGAATTGAGATCTACGGTCTCTGAGATGCATGCTAGCTTGATGGAGTTGTCCCTGCACGTCAAACAGTCTTACAATAATGATCCATCCTTTGACTGGCCGCTTGCCGCGCAATAGACAGCATAAAGTCAGTCGTCATAGGTTTCAATTAAA
>CAYTDR010001448.1:0-1671 GCA_964436185.1 uncultured Candidatus Obscuribacterales bacterium
CACGTTCGGCGAGCTGTACCACGTGGTGGCCGACGGTGACGTGATCACGTTCGACGCGAGCGGGCGCGAACTCCCGGGCGACGGGAGGAGATGTTATGGAACGACAGTTCAATTTTACGAAAAGGAAAATCGATGCATTGAAGGCCTCCGTCAGGAGTGTCGAATATACCGACACCGTCTGGTATTGGACCAGCGCCAAACGAGGATGCACTCGACTGACCGACCTTATCACCTGGTAGCGATCACGATTGGAATAGATGCATCCTGCTTATTGTTTGAATCCGCTGCACCCTCAAGACTCATCGAAATTGCTTACAAGAAGGCGGCACACTTAGAATAGAAGAAGAAATAACTCACCATTGCAAGAATTACAAATTGCAAGCAGCGCAAGTCCAGATAGTTGAAAAAGATCACTCAATAACGACGCGCCAGTTAGTGAATATATCGGTAGAAAAAGGTGGCACCAGAATCTGAACTGATGACTGTCGTTCAACTGGTAGAGAGAATCGGTCACAAAGAAAAGCACGTCTAGAGATAATGCAATCTTA
The DNA here is from genome assembly GCA_964436185.1 of uncultured Candidatus Obscuribacterales bacterium. Lineage (GTDB taxonomy): Bacteria > Cyanobacteriota > Vampirovibrionia > Obscuribacterales > Obscuribacteraceae > CAYTDR01. Next base: position 549 of record CAYTDR010001448.1, read on the forward strand.
GTCATGTCTCTCACCCCAATGTCCTTGAACATGTCAGTTCGGCTTTGCCAATATGTGATAGCTTATGAGCAGAGCTGCGAAAGTCAATAAAAGCGGAGATATAGATTTCTATACAGTTGCTTATGATTAGATATGAGACACCGCCCCTTGGTCTGGTTCTCTGACCTGTCAATGATAATCTGTGGCAGGGGCGTCTTCATGCGTTTGTCCATCGGACTTTGTCTTATCTTTCCGCAAGCTGTCGCGTGATGAAGACTGGGCAAAGCGCATTCCTGTTAACGACCCGTGCGGCCCTCAATGACGTCCCTGCGAATCAGTGTCATCAATTTTCCTATGCGGGCAATATCGCGGTCGTACTTTAGAAACGTTGGCATACTACGTAGTCTTGCCAGGTTCTTCTCTGCGTATTCTAGTGATTGGGCAGATTCCTTTGGACGATGCAACTGCGCTAGCGCAAAGGCTTTGCTTAAGTTGCATGCCGTCAGAATAAATGCACGACAATCTTCTGACACTCTGGGAGACAGTGTTATACCTCGCTCTGAAGCATCAAGACACCGTACCCAGTCGCCTTTGATACCGTAGAACTCCGCAGAACTTTTCCAGGCAAAGGGATTGTTCGGCTCCAATTGTCTCCACTTTCTACACGCAGTGATAGCTTCATCATCTCTCTTCAGCGCTGACAGAACTTGATATTCAGCAGCATAGATTAGTGAACAATCTGGAGCAGTCCTTTCTGCTTCATGCAGTTCAGCAAGAGCGGTAGTAAAGTTGCCCTGTTCGTAGTGTAGTCCGGAACTGTTTAGGAGAGGTAGTATTTCCTGATTATTCAGAGGCCACGTCGACACAACCTTGGTCTGCAGACCTGTCTGACTCTGTTTCGAAGTTTGCCTCTGCGTGCCGAGTAGGCGATCGTTCAGACAGGGATTATCCTTTGCAGGTTCTGAATCATTGGTTGCCACCCCGCACCAGATCCCTGAGGCTAATGAAGCCAAACAGATAACAAGTTTCTTCCCAATGGAAGGTTTATGTGGATGCCGTCTCGGGATTTTCATTCGTTTGTATTTCTTTGGTTGGAGTTAGGGAAAGTTCAGTACACGTCGTTCTCCGCAGGGTACACCTGTAT
>CAYTDR010001449.1:0-1666 GCA_964436185.1 uncultured Candidatus Obscuribacterales bacterium
GCGAATGCTCGCCTGGGCTTTGAAACTAGACACATTTTCCAATGCATTCGAAGTGCGAGAAATTGAGAAGAGTTTAGTTTGAAGACTGAGCCGATAGGCTGCGAGAAGATTGTCAAAAGGCTGCAAACTGCTGGGCTGTCGGCAGGCAGATTAAACGAACCGACGGCCCACAAGTTCAAAGACATGCGGGTCGTCAGAGTCTTGGTTCGTTAGATAGCTCAGACGGACAATAGCTCTAGTTCCGCTCTTCGCTGTGGGGAGCGATTTATTTCGTCGCCGGACCAGCCAAGGTTTCGAGGCCGATCTGCATTCGCGAACGCTCCCGAAATGAATTTGCCATATAGCTCGCAGGTCACAATCGCTGCGTAGATTACCTCATTCAGGTCTTCCTCGGTCTGAATTAGCACTTCTGCGTACTCCTCCATGTATTTGTTGTGAGCAACATCAATAGTTGAGTGGTCGTGAATGAAGGTCATTGCCTCGCGCGAAACACCTATGGATTCTAGAAGTTGCATGTAGTTCTGCCCTTCTTGTGTCGGCATGAACTCCAGGTGAAATAGGTAACCCAAGTAACCTACAGGATTGCAATTGTAGATCTGATAGAAACCGAAGGCGAGAAGTGCTGCTGTAGAGGGCAAGGGCCTCTCGAATGGAATCCGACTTACGTCAGCTCCGAGAGTCACGAGGTCGTTGAGCGCCAATTGATCGTGCCCAATTTCTGAAATTGCGTGGCGATAGAACCCTTTTACCATCCGCCGTTGTTCTCCCTTGAAGTAAACGGTTGCAAGCGCTTGAAGTTGCGGATTTTCTCGCGTGTGGAAATAAACTTCGCGTAAGTATGCCTCGTAATGTCTAATGGACAATGCGCCTCTTGAGAGGCGTAGTACACCGGAGCTCTGTTGAAAATCAGCGAACGCCTTCTGCCACTCTTTTCTGATTTTATCGATCTTTCTCACAACTTTTCCTCTGTTCAAGATAGGGACGGTACCAGGTTTGTTTCAGATAGCAGCTTGTGAAAGTAAGCCACAGACTCATCACCGATGGCGGTGCCTTGACTGAGAGTTCGAAGTGGCGATTCTATCTGCTCAAAGTACTCCAGATCGTTAACACATATGATCATCGGAGTTACTTCGCCGAACTCTTTGTGATTTATTTTCTGGCGAATTTGTCTGTAGCCGAGCTTTTTGAAGAAATGCAAGAGATGATCATTACAGTCTATGAAATCGAACATGATCCCGGCATCGACCGCGGCTACGTATGCCGCCTGCGCCAGTCTAATCGCAAGCCGACCTTTGCGATGCTCCTTGATAATCATTAGCTTGGTGGTAATTGACGTAAACTTTGGATGGAATTTCCCAAGCTTTTCCATTTCGTAGAGATCCGAGTAGTAGCCGAGATCTGTGTACTTGGAGAAGTTCACTCGCAGTCCGCCGACAACGGTGTCATCGTCTAAAGCGATGATGTTCATTGCGGATTCATCAAGTGGTTCAACGATCATTCTTCGCTCGTGATCTGCGTACATTTGGGTACGTGCCATTTCGTCGACGTATACGTCATAGCGAAATTGATATAGCCGCTGCAATTCTTCTTCGGTCTCAGCTTGCTTGATCCTGATTGCCATACTTTCTCCTGCGGTGCTCGACCACTTTTCTCCGTTGGAATAGCG
>CAYTDR010001450.1:0-1662 GCA_964436185.1 uncultured Candidatus Obscuribacterales bacterium
CCGAAGCATGGAAGTTGACAAATTTAAAAAAACGAGCAGCTCGTGCAGGTGTTCATGGCGCCCAAGCCGGAACCTGTGCCGCTAAATGACGAGATGAGGCTCCTCAAGAATTACGGAACGGAGAAGCTGAGAGACAAAATCGAACGTGAGCAGAATCCGGGAAAGTATGAGGTATATTTAGCCAGTGCCAAACGAGCAGACTTGAGCAAGTTCAAGGGCTGCGACTATGTAAAAATAGTCGACCTTTCGCTCTCTGAGGCAACTGACGATGACATGGCTAACTTCTCCAAATCCAAGTTGATCAGCTTGAATTTGAATGAGACACCTATTGAGAGTCTGACAAATGTCTCGAAGCAAACTTACTTGCGAGAGCTGCTACTGAAAAGTACAAAAATAACCGGAGCTGAGCTAGAGAAGCTAAAACATTTGCCAATGCTGCAAATTCTTGATCTTCGATACACCAACATTCCGGACAAGGAGCTAGAAGTGCTCCAGAAAGTTTCGTCACTACGAACAGTGCACCTGTTTCCTGGCAAGTGCTCTAATAAACAAATTACTCGACTGCGAGAGATGATGCCTTGGTGCGCATTTCCAGAATTCCCAGATCACATTGACGATTCCATTCTGGGTAGCATTGAAGACATGGCTAAACGTGAATCTAACATCGCTCAAATTGGAGCGTACAAAAGATGCATACAAATCGCTGAGCGTGCCCAGGGAAAGGATGCTGCTGCTATCGCCCACTTTTCACTCCGGCTAGCGACTTGCTATACGAAACAGGGGAAAACAAAAAAGTTCCTTGAGTGTCTCAATAGAGCAGAGAAAATCTGCCTCAATCGCAATGAGTATTTGCTACAGGACTGTTACGATCTGAGAGTTGCCTATTTAGTGAAATCGTCACCCACGAAGGGATTGGAATTACTCTATCAAAAATTAGATCTGGTTGAAGACCTCTACGACCCAGGCAACCCAAACAAACTAGATTTGCTGTTCTACATTGCATCGTTGGAGCATGAGCTCGGAAATCAAGATAGAGCAATCAAATATGCTTCACAGGCACTAGAAATTTTAAAGACTTATGGTGACTTTAAAGACAAATTCGCTACGAAGTTTCGATTCGTCCTTAGTACCTCATTTCTCAAAATCGGCAAGAGGAAAGAGGCCCGAAAGGTCTTGTTGGATAATCTGAACTATTGCACAGCGAACAATCTCAAGAGCGATGTCGCGGCTTGCACCTTCAATTACCTGGGCGATGCTGCAGACAATTTTGATGAACGACGGCAGCATTACAAAGACGCGATCGACACCTGGGAGAAATGCGGCAATCCAAATCGGTCTCTGTACTGTGATGCATGCTGGAAACTGTACTGCCTACTCCTGCAAGCGCAGATGCCCAAGGAAGCGATTGTATACATGAGAAAGGCGTTCGATGCTGCCTATAACGCATCGCCACCGTTCGCTGATCGACGAGAGCTTATTTACGGGAACGATCTAACCAACTACCTGAAGACACTGAACCTCCACCAGGAGGCCGAGCAGGTCAGACAGCAACTCGAACATCGAAAACAATTTCTGCACTTGTGATTTCCGGCACTGTGTTCGATAAGGCTTAGGAATGTAGATTAACGAACGCATCGGGATTATGAAAAATCGCAATGGAAC
>CAYTDR010001451.1:0-1661 GCA_964436185.1 uncultured Candidatus Obscuribacterales bacterium
TCGCTGTTTCGCCTGTTGGGCTCGAGCTTCATCGATTTCGGAGCCCAGTTCTGCGGTATCGCTCAAGACAGTGACTTCTTCATTGCCAACTTCCATTATTCCACCGATTACAGCCGCAATCGACTCTTCGCCGCCTTTCATATATCGAAGCACGTCTATGCCAAGTGCCGTCACCAGCGGTTCATGGTTGGGAAGTATGGATACCTGCCCATCACGCGCGGTGGCAGTTACCTGGTCAACTTCTGTGTCCAGCACCACACGCTCGGGAGTAATTATCTTAAGATTGAAACCCATCCTCAATTCGCTCCATCATTGCTTGTCGGTGTAATTCTCGAACTCGATGTTTGTCAGTCGATTGCTCAAAGCTCACCCGAAGAACTGGCTGCCCAGTTATCAGAACGTCACTTTTTCCGGGTGGTAGTAGTGGCTCTTGAAGTTCTGGTGCGTGGTTGGGCAGCAGGCTTCTTTGTTGTTCTGGTCGTTGTCGAACTTGCTTTGGTTCCGCGGGCGGCGGTTGCTCTCGTAGTGGTGGTCCCTGTCTTTCTTGCGGCAGGAGCCTTTTTCGCACGGGAATTGTTGGTCGCCGGTGCTAGTTCGGCACCCTTCGGGCGATGTTTGATAATCGAGTCGATGATTCCGTACGAAATCGCATCTTCGGCTGAAAGATAAAAGTCACGTTCGATATCTTTCCGGATTCGCTCTCTTTCCTGGCCAGTCGAGCGATGCAAAAGCTCGATCTGTGCCATGCGGAAACGTAGACCCTGGGCGGCTTGAATCTCCAGATTGGTGATGTCGCCTTCTGCTTCCCATATGGTCTGATGGAACATCATGGTGGCAAACTCGTAAGACGAGCGTATGCCAGTCCCGGAAGCCAGGATTTCGCAAGCGCCGGAGAGGGCATGACCGAGACAGATCGTGTTGACCTTCGGAGCAATCGAATGCATGATCGCAATGATTGCATCAGCGTTGTAGCCGTTGCCACCACTGGAATTGATGTAGAGATTGATATCTTCTTCCGCGTTGCGTTCCGTCAGCCGCAGCAACCTGCGAATTACAGGAACTGCCACTTCGTTATCCAATCTTCCAAACAAGAAGACGTCTCTGTTAGCTAACGCCATCTCATCCGGTTTCATATCCCTCTTATCCGGATTCTTTTCCTGAACCTTTTTCTTTTTCATTTAGACCTTATCGAGCTAGCCGTTATGCGGACGCAAGTTTCTTCGATTGTTCGCGAGCTTCGTCCATGTTTCCGACCATGTAGAAGGCTTGTTCCGGCATGTCATCACATTCACCAGCGAGGATCTGTTTGAATCCTTCTACTGTTTCTTTAAGAGGAACATACTTACCAGGTCTGCCTGTGAAGATTTCGGCTACGTGGAATGGCTGGCTGAGGAAGCGTTGAATCTTTCTCGCTCTCGAAACGGTGAGTTTGTCATCTTCGGAAAGTTCGTCCATACCGAGGATGGCGATGATGTCCTGAAGATCTTTGTAACGTTGAAGTGTCTGTTGTACGCCACGAGCTATTTCGTAGTGCTCTTCGCCGACGATCTCAGGTTTGAGAGCTGTCGATGTAGAAGCTAGCGGATCTACGGCCGGGTAGATACCGAGTTCGGCGATCTGTCTGGACAACACTGTTGTGGCGTCCAAGTGGGCGAACGTGG
>CAYTDR010001452.1:0-1656 GCA_964436185.1 uncultured Candidatus Obscuribacterales bacterium
TGAGCATCCTTGAACATCTCCGGTATATGCATGAGCTTCTCTATGAACTCGTGCGCGACTGGAGCGTTCGTCTCACCCAGAATGTTTGGAACTTGAGAGATAGCAATGGTTAATGATATGCCGATAGTGAAACCGACTATAACCGCATGCGGTACCAGGTCGAAAAACTTTCCTAGCCGGAAGACAGAGAGCAAGAGGACGAGCGCGCCGGCGATAACCGACGCCAAAAGAAGGAAGGGCACGTCGTATCGTTGAACGATAACAGCCAATACGGGGATAAATGCAGCGGTCGGTCCATAGACCTGATACTTCGAACCGCCGAATATTCCGCCGAGCAGACCGGCAAGGGCGCCGGCAATAATTCCCTGCTCCGGACGCATTCCGGAAGCAATGGAGAAGCCAATCCCGAGAGGAATGGCAACCAGAGCGACCACCACACCAGCAGTCAGGTCTCTGAACACGCAGAGGGCCGGGTTTGTTTTCTTATACTCTTCGAATCTCTCGTCCCAAAAGCGGAAATAACTTCCCATCTCTTGCGACCAGGCTAACTGTGGGCGTTTGGTCATCGGTTTCTCTTGATTGGTGCGTCAAAAAGAATCAACAACGGCTAAACAGATCGAGCGTAATAAAACACTCAATCAACCTCTTGCGCATTCCATGATTATTCGATTGTCTGAAAAGGACTAGTTTGACCGTAGGTGTCGAAGCAGCGGACTCCGACCTCATAACAAAGAGGATCTTCTCCACCTCTTGTCAATCCAATCTTTGTTTCATCATACCAGACACGATCACACGCTGATCACAACTGTATGGATCAATATTGGAACGTTTATCAATATATGCAGTGCCGTTTCGCCGAGGCTGGCTGAGGTTACCAAGATCCTCAGGTCTCGCTTCAAGATTAAATTTTCAAATGTCAGAGAAGCGTCCCGCGAAGAATCAGACTGGCCAGACCGAAGTAAATAACCACGCCGGTGACGTCGACCAGGGTCGCTACAAAGGGAGTTGAAGCACTCGCTGGGTCGAAGCCTACTCGTTTAAGGGCGAAGGGCAGAATTGAGCCGGCAACACCCCCCCAGAGAACGATTCCAACAACGCTCAAACCAACCGTCAGTCCGATCAATGTCGCGTGCTCTCCATAAGTGTGGAAAGCGCTTTCCCAAAGAACCACCCGCAAAAATCCCAAAACTCCGAGAATCCCACCCATAACCAGACCGACAATTATTTCGCGGTGCATTACTCGCCACCAGTCGCGAAGTCGCAGCTCGCCCAGCGCCATCGCGCGTACCACCAATGTGGACGCCTGTGAACCGGCATTGCCACCACTGCTGATGATGAGCGGCAAGAAGAGAGTGAGCACGACAGCATGAGCGATCTCATGCTCGAAATAACCCATGGCATTGGCAGTCAAAAGTTCGCCAAGAAATAGGATGACGAGCCAACCGACTCTCTTTTTGATCATCTGAGAGAGCGCGATCTTGACGTAGGGACTTCCCAGTGCCGCACTACCTCCCATCTTCTGAATGTCCTCGGTGGCCTCCTCTTCGACGACGTCAACGATATCGTCGATGGTGACAATACCCTTCATTCGTCCTTTATCGTCAACGACAGGAATGGCTAGCAGATTGAGCTCGGCAAACAAACGACTGAGCTCCT
>CAYTDR010001453.1:0-1645 GCA_964436185.1 uncultured Candidatus Obscuribacterales bacterium
ATTGCGAAGTTCCTGCGTCTTCATCTTCATGGTGACTACGGGCCCGCCATCCACGCACTGCAGATCGTGCCATGCTTCGCAGAGACAGTTGGTCAGCTCACACCTATAGAACAGAAGCGGTGGGGCCTCCTTCCGAGCGTTACGTTTCGCCGCAAGAAGCGGAAGATCGAGACAGCCTTCTTGTCCAACGTCATGAATGCCTACGATTCGGAATCGAGCAAGATTCGGCCAGAATTGACAAATCAGGGAATCCCAGAAGTCTTGAGTGCGTTGTGCCTGCTACGGAAGAAGCTGCGAAAGGGGGACAGTTTTGATATCGAGCGATTCCTTGGCGATTGCGAGAAAGTGCTTCAGCACCGCTTCGCTTCCGTCGACGAAATCCGGATGGTCGAAGAGCGAGGTTCGGCCTTGCCGTCAGAACCTCCGGACGATCCTTGGCTGGCGGATGGTCTTGACTGGGACGACGCACGGTACCACCAGGATGCACGGCAGCTTCTAAACTCGCCCTTTTTCTGGTCACGTGGTGATGAGTTTGCGCCTCATGGCAGCGATACTGGATCGGACCTTCTCGAGATTTGCCTCCGGCTGCAGAAGTCGGGCGAGTTGGCCAACCCTTCGGTGATCCAAAACATTGTCACGGATTGGGGTATCGCGGAAGCTGATTGGGATGTGACATCTGAAGAGGCTGCCTTGGTATTACATCAAAGGAATAGTCACCTCTACTCGGTGCGAAATCAAGTTGCAATTGCGGTCGCATTTGCGGCCATCAAGTACGCCGGCACCGTTAGTGAGTCGCTTGCGCAGCAAGCGATTCGGGCGGTCGAGCGTGAATCGTTTGATTTCGTCTCTAAAACATGGACGGATGTCCTAAAGAAGGAATACGCCAGCAAGCTTAACGCTATACGTATAAAATTGGTTGCGTACACAACATCTTCCTCTCATTGAAACATTGCCAGCGAACCAAATGTTGGACCGGAGTCGCGGTTACGGTCCTCGCAAATGGTAGGTTGATCGGCCGCGACCCGGTCAACATGGGCGTTTAGGCCTCAAAGACAGTCCGATGGAACGCGAGATCTACGAGATCCAGCTTCGCACACCATCAGGCAGCGTGATCGTTGCTCAGGTGGAACTCGTAGACGACGAAGACTGTGTAATCGTATTGACGTCAAGTGTGGGCACCTTCACCGCAAAAGCGGCAGACTACTTCGATGCCTTCTCGGAAATCCGCTGCAACTTAGCGAAGTTAGGCCTGCTACCTTCGTGTTATGGCGCATCCCGAAATGTGTTTCCGTCAAACACGTCGCGACAAATGGGTGGCGGATTAAAGGCCTACCGGCTAACTCTTGGGCAACAAGCGCGCATGGACGACATGGTTTGCATTTTTGACAGCAGTTCAGATTTGGATCTATGTCAACCCGAAGAGCAACAGGAGTTTCATCGCCTCTCGGCTGAAAGTGTTGTTCGCCAATAACACTTGCATAACCGGTCGTTAAAAAGACAATGTGGGTTCATCGCAGTTTCATTTGTTCTCGTCAATCATTTCCAACGGATCGGTCGCCAGCTAGCAGCACCCTCTATTGGGCACCCGCCGTGTGAGCCTTCGGGCATCACGTCTACTTTAGGCCAGCCGCCCCCAATTCCAGGG
>CAYTDR010001454.1:0-1642 GCA_964436185.1 uncultured Candidatus Obscuribacterales bacterium
GAAACGGACTACGCAATGTCCACCAAACTGCATCCGAATAGTTCAACGTCACTGGAGAGCCAGGGGCTATTCTATATGCGCGAAAAACAGTACGAGAAGGCTGTTGAAGCGTTTTCGAGCCTTCTGAAGAACTCTCCAAAATATCTCAAAGCAAGAAGACTGCGAGCGACAGCCTATGAGAAACTGGGAAAATTGGACTTGGCTAAAAAGGATCGGGCCTGTTTACGTGGCTTCAATGAAGCGATAGACGGTTACGGTAGTTTCTCCGATATGTTCTCGGATGCGAAGAAGATCCTTGGAAAGTAGGGTATCATTTTCCGTTCCGAACGAGGTTCTGATGTGCCCGTTCGTATTCTATTGACAGCACTAGGTTGCTGTCCATAGAAAGCCCTTATTTCATAGTTGGAGAACGACAAACAATGGCAGATAGTCCACTTCAGATGGCTCGCAAATGGAAGGGACTTTTCGAGGAGGGAAAGTCCTTTATTGAATGCGAAAAACTCGAGGAGGCCGTCTCGCGGCTCAACGAGGCTTTGCTAGCCATTGAGGACCTGGATCGAGAGGGTTCAACTTCTAAAGGAGGCCCTGAGGACCTTCGAATAGCGGAGACGCTGGAGCGATTGGCCTTTGCTAATCACCGCCTCAATCGATGTGAAGAGGCCGAGCTGCAATACCGTCGCGCTCTGAATATCTTGGAGGGTCGCGTGCTTGGCTATTTGACTGAACTAGCAGCCGCACACAATCTTGCTGATTTGCTGGATGCTACACAGAGAAGCGAAGAAGCTGAAGCGCTGCGTGCCAGTCATCCCGCTCCTGAGCCACGTTCCGACGATGAAGAAGTGGCAGTATTCGATTCGGTAGAATTTGCGATCATGCTAGCCCTGAGTAATCTCGCGCAGTTTCGTGAAGAGCCCTCAGTCATAGCTCTCATGGAAGAACTACTTGTCCATGTAGAAAATGTGTTTGGCACTAACAGCCCCGACACCGTTGAGGCTGTTACGTATCTGGGATGGGTACTCGCGAGTGTGGATGTTTCAAAAGCCGCAGCTTATTTTGAAAGAGGCTTGGCAATCTCTCTCGGTTCACAAAATCCAAACAAAGAGCAGATTGCAACCTGTTTGCATGCGCTGTCTAAACTCAAGGGAGAGAGCCCACTCGGCCGAGCGTTTAAGGCAAAGGCAAGAATCTATGACAAAGAACTTGGAAACCAGGGCTGGAGCGACAGTTTAGCGAGCGCGGAACGAAAGCTCACCGGCGCGAAAGAGACACCAGATATGGTACTGAAGGAAGCCGACCGTTTAATCGGCAGCTGGAAGAAAGAGCATGCGGGATTGACGGTACCTTATGTAACGATCGAAATGAGCGCAACGCAGCGTTATGAGCAGCTAAGCGGCATTATCATTCGTGCTCTGACGATTGCTGAGTCCAAAGAATGCGATGCAGAAAATCCGCCTCTGGAACTCACAGCTTTATTGGCTGAGGGAAGCAGATGCTACAAGGAGCTGGGAAAAATCGAACAGGCAAAGGCCTTGAAAGAAAGGGAGATGCAGCTGATCTCGAAGTATTGGGGCGAAGGGCATCTCATGATGGTGGAGGCTCTCGAGTCCTACGAAGAGCTTTAATGCTCTTCAATCTTCTTCTT
>CAYTDR010001455.1:0-1630 GCA_964436185.1 uncultured Candidatus Obscuribacterales bacterium
CAGAAAAATTTATCTCTCTTCGTCGCGAAGGAGTTCGCTGGTACGTCTTGGTGAGGAACAGAATCTCCTCGTCTTCATATTATCGTTGCGCGCGAGGTGAAGCCCGGCTTCTGCTGCCAGGAGAATGACGTCACTTCCCTGGATCAACTGCACGGCAAAGCGTCCATGCGTTATTCGAAGTAGACACTGACAAGAGTGGCAAGCGCCGCTGCCAGAACCAGTCCGGCACCCAGTGTCCAGATCGCTCGCAGTCGCGCGCTGTGAATCTGCAAAACAGTGGAGTAGAGAACGAATGATATCGCAAATAGTACCATCGGAAATCTGAACGTGAGGAAGGCAAGCAAATAGATAGTCAACGGGTCTGTGGAACGGATGATATAGACCTGCGGACTGCGGAAGATGACCTGCTGAGTAATCGGCTTGGAAGCTGGTTTTAATCCATTCAGACCAACCACTACATATGGTTTTCCGTCTACCGCTCTGAGCAGCTCTCCGTTACGATCGCATGAATGGGCGACGAACCACTCTCTACCTATTTTCTCTCCCGATGAGCTGAGAGATAGGCAATTGATCGCTCCGGCATTCAGCACCGGTTCTTCGGGCCACTGTTCGCCTGCCTGCACTCGGCTGACCAACGCGCCGGCTTTATCGTCGTCCTTCATCGTGAGGAGCTGAATGATCGGATGGTCTTCCCTTAGCGTAAAGCGGTTGAGGTAGGAAAACTTTGTCGGGCTGATGTCGGTTATGAACCCTGGGTAGTGGTGCCTGTCCAGATAATACTGGGTAGCTGTGTCGCAGACAGTTCTCATGCGCTTTGCGATTTTTAACTCCGGTGCATCATAGCGATAGAACGTTCTACCGGTACGATCCATCAGTCCCTCCGTTTTTTCTTGCAGCCAGTATTCCTTTTGAAAACAATTGGCGAGATCGACAATCTCGGCTATATCGGCAAGTTCAAAGCCCAAAGCTTTGTAGCTAGCTTCGTAATTGGGAGCGTCCGCTTTCACTACCATGCGCCGATCGGACAAAAAGGAAATGAACCCGACATCGTCTGCTGTCTTGAACTGCTTGTGTATCTGACTGAGCTCAGTGTTGCCGACATTGGTGGCCTGCGTTCGCAATATCGCAGAGCCGACCAGATTGAGCACCAGTACTGCCCCGATAAGCCAGAGCAGCGGCTGTTCGGCACCTGATTTCCTTTCTCCGGAACTGGCCAGAATTGTTATTACCGGATCGAAAACGGGGGCCAGGAGCTTTTGTGCCAATGGTACTTTGGCGACATCCGGCACATCGTCATCCTTGTCCCGCAGTTGCTTTCGTTGTCCCTGTGCCGTGGCTCGCTCATTGGTCTGAGCGCCTTTCACCAAGCCGAGAATTTCGGCGGCCAGGTCCTCTTTACCGAGTGCCTGACAGAGATTGACGATACTATTGACGGTTTTCTTTGACTCGGAATGGTTGACTCCCAGCACTCTCGACTGAGCATCGAAGAGATCGAGGGAGTATCCCAGGGCGCCTTTCTGGTCACCTTTTTGGTGTCTGATCTCAATCATGCTCTTCATAGTCAGCATGCTTGTCGGATGATCGGTTCCGAGCGCGCGCAGAGTTTGTCCGAAAAGCCGATCGGCTTCGT
>CAYTDR010001456.1:0-1628 GCA_964436185.1 uncultured Candidatus Obscuribacterales bacterium
TTGCTGACAGGTTTTCCCGAGTCCTTGTCCCATACGACAGTGGTTTCTCGTTGGTTTGAGATACCCACGGCGGCAACTTGGTCGCCTGGAATCCCTGCATCCTTGACCGCCCCTTTAATACAATCTATCTGCGTGGACAGAATCTCTTCGGCGTCATGCTCCACCCAGCCTGGCTTCGGAAAGTGCTGCTTGAACTCTTTCTGGCAGTTGCCGACCACATCACCCTTCTGGTCGAAGACGAGCGCACGGCTGCTAGTGGTTCCCTGGTCAATGCTGACAATATATCGGGTCATTCTCGATCTAATCCTATCCATACTTGACTACGCGCTAAAATATAAGATGTATGATCATAGTATGGGAGAGCTTGTTTCATATCATTGACGCGAGAAATAAGATGATTGCTCTCTTCAGGCATCTCAAACCTACTTTCAATCGAGCGGAAGTTTGGTCTTTATCCAAGTGCGATAGGCGCGCATAGAACACTACAGCCATGGTGATTTCAATGTTTTCGATTCAAAATGATCCGCCTCTAAATTACATGTGCTGCGTTTGTAGCAAACCGCTTAGCCCTCTGATCGGCGCACTCCCGCCCCTTCCCGGGCTTGGTCCGGACAAATGCTCGCAGTGTGGGGGGCTTGCCTGCGCAGAGCATATCGGCAAACTCAACAAAATCTGCAAGAAGTGCTCGGGCAAAAAGGACTGGTGCGGGACCGATCCACTGACTCCGCTATAGTCCGGCTAAGTGTTTCGACTCATGTGACACCACCAAGGGTGGCACAAAAATTTTGCCGCCTAAGCAATCTGCTGTTTGTTCAGCCTACTTCCTTCAAACAAAGCTTGAGAATCTGTTCAAGCGCCTCGCGGAGGACACCAAGGTCGTCGGCCGCTTCGGCTGGTTCCACCGCTTCGGCCGCTCCCTTCTTCTGCCCGCGGCCTTTCTTTTTGCTCGGCTCCGGCGGATTTTCCCTTTCTCTCAGGAACTTGGCAAAGTCCGCAGGCAGCGGCACGTGGATGAACAGCACCAACTGTGGTGAACGATTCTTTTGCGCTTGGCGCCAAGCCCTGAAGTAAATCTCGTTACAGACGAACGTCCCAGCAAAGTTAGAGACTTCGACAGGAATGCCTTTAGCAGTCAAGTCACGAGCCCACTTATCAAGGGGCAACCTCGAGATGAAGGCGTTCTCGGAGTCCTTATAGATCTTTTCCGCTGCCCACTGATGCCCCTCGTTATCCGGGATTCGGTAGTCCCTGAGATTAAGTGCCACACGTTCAAGACCGATTGTTTGCCTGCCTGCTGCCTGCCCCAGCATCACAAGGACCGCTTTCCGAGAACCCTTGTCTCTCAGCAATCCTTTCAAGGTTTTCCAAGAACCGGCGCAACAGGTTGGCAGAACTCCAGTCACAATAGGCACCTTGCCCTTTCCACGAGCTGCCAGAAACTGCGGCAACCGTTTGACAAGAATCTCGGTGGGATTGCTCTCCGCGCCCGCAAACGCGTCAAACCCCGTTACTATGCATCTCCACTGGCTCTCGTCAGGAGTACCTTTCCGCTTAGTCTTCGCCTTCGGCGTTTTCTGCCCCTTCACACCTGTGACCTCAAGAGCTGTTACTCAAAGTCTACTATGAAG
>CAYTDR010001457.1:0-1628 GCA_964436185.1 uncultured Candidatus Obscuribacterales bacterium
GTGCCAAATTATGGGAAGACTTTTCAAGCTGACAGAGGATGTGATAGAGATCAAGCTAGAGGCGTTACAATGAGTCTGGTAGCATTATCGCTCAATGGACTCAACTGACCGATGGAGAAATGAATAAGAGAGCCACTGCACCACTGATAGGTAAAGTAATCTCGGATAGATACGAGATTAAGTCTGAAATTGGTTCAGGAATCTTTGGCACGGTTTTTCTTGGTTTCCACCGTCAAATGGAAAAACCGATCGCAGTGAAGGTTCTCTACCAGCAGGTCGAGCCTGAAGATCGGGGGTTCGTGCGGTTTCAGCGTGAGGCCCAATTGGCCAGCGGTTTGAACCACCCAAACATTATCAAGATATATGATTTCGGTATGTTCGACGATGGTAGACCTTACATCGTCATGGACTTCATCGAAGGACCCAACTTGCGACAGATTCTGGACAGCCACAAGCGTCTTTCATTGACACGAGCACTGCCAATCTTTTTGCAGCTTTGCGATGCGCTCTCTCACATTCACAGGGCGGGATTCCTACATCGTGATCTGAAGCCAGACAATGTGATCCTGCGAGACACCCCGTACCAAAGAGACTTCGTCACGCTGGTCGACTTCGGCATCGCCAAGCGGCTAAACGAGCCTATGCACAGAAAGCTGACCGTCGACGGAACGGTTGTAGGAACACCAGCCTACATGAGTCCGGAGCAGATTCTTGGCAATAAGCTCGATGTCAGGAGTGATATTTACTCGATGGGGATTCTGATGTTTAGAGTTCTCACCGGCACTCTCCCCATTCGCGGAAAGAACTCGGTCGAGACCATGACCAATCATGTCTCTTGCCCACCGCTTACGCTGCTGCAAGCGTGTCCTGGTATTGCATTCCCTCATTCGCTGAATGCGATACTAATGACCGCCTTGAGAAAAAATCCAGAGGAACGACAGAAGACCATGGATCAACTCTATTGCGAGTTGAAAGCATGCAAGCTCTGAAATGCTCCAGTCGGAATAAGGCGTTGAGGCATTGATGCTCAGAAATCTAATTGTCGTAATCACGCTCATCATCGTTGCACTCTTGCCATTTGTCACCAAAGAGCATGATGCTGATATCCCTACAGCTATTTGGATCGTCAAGGATCTGCCTTATCTGGAGAGCGAGAACAAAGCGCACAAGCTTGACGTGTACGTGTCCAGGAACAAGAACAAAAAGCATCCGGTTGTGGTCTGGATTCATGGTGGCGGTTGGAGCACGGGATCTAAAGCGGATACACCGGCACTGGAACTGGTTAGCAGAGGATACGCGACTGTATCGATTGACTACAGGCTCAGTGACGACAGTATATTTCCCGCCCAAATTCATGATTCGAAAGCGGCTGTGCGCTGGGTTCGCGCGCATGGAACCGAATATGGTTTCGATACCAACAAGATTGCTGTGTGGGGAATTTCTGCCGGTGGTCATCTTGCTGCGCTACTTGGCACCTCGCAAGCTGTCGATGCGCTGAATGAGAAGAGCGAATCCACTGAGTCGGCGAATGTGGACGCAGTCGTGGATTGGTGCGGACCCGCGGATCTTAATACGTTCGATGAGCAGGCGAAGGAGGAGCGATTTCGTCGCTATCAGCCGGAGCAGTT
>CAYTDR010001458.1:0-1627 GCA_964436185.1 uncultured Candidatus Obscuribacterales bacterium
ATTTTCTAGTTCACTGATATAGGTTCTTGCGCTGGCAATTGCCGGTACGAGGACGCTGCAAGCATTGAACCAAAAAGTAGCCTCATCTTTGCTCCACTTAATAGGCTTCGAGCTCTTGTCCCAAAGCACCAGGCGGCCGTTGTAACTGTACTGAATCTGATTCAGGCATTTCTGCAAATCGAACGGCACAATCTCTGGCTTTTTAATGGGCGTTTTAGGCGGTCGAGACATGCACCAGGAACGCTTGTACTCTTTGAGATTTTTGACGTCCTTCTCGGCGGCGGCAGATTTTGACATATAAGCCTCTTAAACCTCTAGAGTCTGTGATCGCGATCAGTTGACTTATTCCCTAGATGTGGGCGTAACCATACTCTAGATGCATGTATTTTCATCCGGTAAAATCGAGTACCAAAGGAGTTTTCTAACTCGGCACCGATTTCTTGTCCTATGCTATTGATGCATGTTGTTGTGAACAATTCTCCATCGAATTTTGAAAATCACCTTCCGAGCAACGAAGGGATTTCGCTTCGCATTGAACTGCAGGGCGGATACTGACACTCAAGCTCAAAGGAACTCAGTCAAGATCCAATCGTATGAATTCAGGCACACAAAAACTGCAGTTCGAAACCGACCAAAAACTAAACCCCTCTAGTAGGGATGTCACTGGAACTCGAATCTCTGTAGCAAAGGAGATAGACCTAGCCAAGGGACTGGACCATTCACAATGACTCCGGCCGGGACTGCCGTTGATGGAACGTTCGGCTACGGCGATAACCCGAATGACGTAAGTGGCACCTGAGGTGGTACCAGACTGAAGTGGTATTGACGTTTGTTATTGCAGTTTCAATAGGATAAAAGGACAGTTCTAAGGCATAAGGAGGTCAATTTTAATCGCGGTTGTTCCATGATGAAGAGAGCCTTGAGATTGTCCGCTCAAGGCTTTCTTCTGCTTGTAATGCAGCAACGCAGATTCTGTATCAAATTACATCAACACCTTATTTGTTGAGCAACTTGCGAATAGCTGGTAAAGCCTCTCGAGCTGCACGTTCTCCTTCTGCTATTGCATAGGATGTTTGGCCTAGATGCTTGGAGAGGATGTGAATATGCGAAACGTCTGGCTGAATCAAAACATCTGTCTGCTCGACATACTTTGCATCGAGCTTTGACATCATAAGTGAGATGCTTCTATTTTCGAAAACGCCTATTCTCCGCATGTCCTTCTTGTCTGCCGGTTTGACGGGACCGTCGATGTCGACAGAAACAACTATGTCCGCACCCATTTCTCGCGCCTGAACAACGGGAATATTGGCTGCCAACACCCCATCGCACAGCAGCGCGTCTTCGGTTTCAATAGGTTTCTTCAGCCATGGGATCGCTGAAGACGCTTGCATTGCCAGGCTCAATGAGCCTTTGGAAAAGACAAACGGATTTCCGGTCAGCAGATCGGTTGCAACTGCGCGAAATGGTGTTTTCGTATCCTCGATGTTGGTGCAAGAATCCGGAATGCACTTGTCTAAAAATTTACGGAATCGCGCACCTGAATAAAGTCCGACGTACGGGTGAATACCAAACTGGCGAGGTAGTGTCGTAATCGGCACGATCATGAGGCGCAAGAAGATAGGCATGG
>CAYTDR010001459.1:0-743 GCA_964436185.1 uncultured Candidatus Obscuribacterales bacterium
ATCTGGTGGTTACTGAAGAGTCTCAACTAATAAAGCCACAGTAAAGCGAGCAGAGGGCTCGCCCCTTTGAGGTTTATTCAACTACCTTTCAGAACTGCAAATCTGGCAAAATGGCATGCCATGATGCTTTTTTTGAGACGGTTCCGGCGACTCAGTCTCGTCAAAATTTAATACATCTTTGCAATGCGATTGCTCCTCAAAGCTTTTCAATAATTCAACGTCCTCAGAACTTTCCGGTAATCCAGCATCTTTAAAAATGGCTGATATGTCACCATCTTCAAAACTTTCTGGTACATTTTTCAAGGGAATGTCGCTACTACTACTTTGGGAGTGCTCCGTAGGGCCATTGGAAGTGTTCGCCATGTAATTGGCGAATCGATCGTATTGCTCTTTTCCTGCTACATCGACATGTCCTGCTTCGGGAACTGGTCCGGCGGCGGCCATGAATTCAGCAAATTTTGGCAGGTGCATTTCCATTTCTTCATAGGAAGCAAAAAACCAGCAACGGTGCTGCAATTGTAGGAGCACGGCAAATTCAGTAGCGTGAGGAAAGTCGCTGATTCCCAGTCTCCTTGCAGCCATTCCTTGAGGGTCAAACTGGTATAAAAAGTCCCACACCATATAAATACTATTACGCTTGCTTTCATACTGAAACTTGGATATGTATACATCAAGAAATTGTCGCCGGAACGGATCCGAGTTTGAAGGGATTATTGTTCGCTTTTGATTAGGCTTGCTGGCAG
>CAYTDR010001459.1:753-1624 GCA_964436185.1 uncultured Candidatus Obscuribacterales bacterium
CAGCAGGGTGCAAGTTCTTGCCGAGAATCGTGTTCAAATCACTGTTCGAGGGTGAAATTCCAGCGCGCACATTTTCCGCGCTTCGACTTGTGCTCCGTGTCGCCATGTGCCCGGACGAGCACACTAGTTTAACTAATAGGAAAAGCAGAAAAAGGGCCATGCTTCAACCGGGGGACTGCCAAGACTCGAGAGATCTAAAATGGTTCTGATTCGAAGGCTAATCTAGTCCATCTCTCTGCGTTCGGGCCAAGTTTTGTTTCACCGACGACCATATTTTCGCTGGATGAATTTGCTTGATGGGCCTTTATTTCACAATGATTTAGTTCAAAGTAACTTGGCAGCATGTCATATTTGCAAACACAGGGGGGAGACATGTCGGTGCCTGGGTGATATTAGTTGGCTACCCAGCGAGGCCACGCGGAGGCTCCACTCCGGTCGCCGATCGCATAGTAGCAGCCAGTCACGTGTGCTTCCGAAAGGGCGAATCAGTTTTCTTGATCGTTCTCCAAGGAGCAAAATGAGTGATATTTTAGAAGGTTCATGTCCAAGTTTCAGTTTCGCGACAAGGCGGCACACTGTCTGAATTTCTCAAGAGCTTTCAATCTTTTGCACTGTTCGACCTGGACCGATTCAATAATGGCATATCGCTTTCTCTACAATCGGAAACAATGGTGTATATTAGAAAATTAACCAATATTGCACAAATTCCCAGTATAATCTGCTCGATGTCAGTTAATTTTCAAAAAGTTTCTCTGCGACTCCGGTATCCGCGGGTGCCCGTGCAGCCACATTGATCGGTAGAGCTCTGTCAAAGTCAAATGATTGCCAAGTTTTTGTTCGTTGGTTGTATCCGACATTGTTCGCAGAGACA
>CAYTDR010001460.1:0-1623 GCA_964436185.1 uncultured Candidatus Obscuribacterales bacterium
AAGTGGGCAAATGAGGACGATGCGGGCAGCGATCGAGATCGAGATCGCAAAGAACAAAGGTGATTACGACCTCGCGGAGAGCAAACTGATTGAAGCGATCGAACTGCTCGGCGATAGCTGGATTCACGGTGCCGAACGCCCGAAGATGCTGTGTGCGCTTGCCGAGATCAAACATCTGCAGGGGGATGATACAGCTGCAGATAGTCGATACCATGAAGCGATGCGCAGTGCGGATGAGTATTTTGAGGCCAAGCCCGCTTTCGCCAGGAGTGCGATCTGGCGTAGCTTTCAAGCTTATGCTTGTTTCTTGCGTGATACCGCTCGGAATGCAGAGTCCGAGACATATTTCAAACGGGCAGCAGCAGTTTTGATGGAAGAGATAGCCGAGGCTACTGCCGCCTATGGCGAAAGGGACGAGTATAACGGCGCATGGGCATATTTGAAAGGAGAGCACGCGAAGTTATTGCGGGCTCTCCATCGTGACGAGGAAGCATCCGAAATGGAGGAATCCGCACAGCAGCATCAGAAGCTAGCTGATGAACGAGATGCTCGAGTGCAAACCCATAAAGCTAAGATCGCCGAGCAATTGGGAGTTAACCCCGATCGCTTCAAGAATGATTGAATAGTCTGCTTCTATCTCTTGTTTTCTATCTTGACAGAAGCACCTTCCTTGCCTTTCTCTCGTGAGAATTGCATCTGGATATAGGTTTCTGTTTTTTCATTCTTCAGGATCACGGAACCATTTGTGGTATCCGGTTGATATGCAATGACTTTGAACCCAGTCTCTTGGAGCGCTTCTTTCAAATGCGTTAGTACATCAAGACTACGCACGTTCGGATCTTTTGCTCCTGCTTCCAGCTCCTTCTCAATCTTCTTAGCGTCTAATCCTTTTAGCGCATCGATGGCTCGTTTGAATGACTCAACGCTCTCCTTGGTGGTGCCTCCATTCTTTCGAAGTGTCTCCATCGTTTTGATGTAAGATTTCGACGTGGTGTCTGAAACTTTGTCTTCATCATCAGCAGGAGCGCAAAACAGCTCATCAGGCTCATCTTCTTGATCGTCTGGCTGTTCGGGTCTACCGAAATCACAATATGCTGCATCAAACAACCTGCAATTCACTTCATCTAAGTTGGAAGGATTACTGCGTCCGCATTCAATGTCAAACTCTGTTGGCATTGCTTCTTCTCCTATTCAGTTTTATGGAATACGCTTGAATGTGTGTATCCACATGGCGAACGAAATTGGACATATTGAGTAAGTAAAAAATTTTGGAATCCTGCAATGGGACTGACATTCGAGTATTGAAGAGTTATGATATTGAGCTGCTTTTTATCTCGGCAAACTGGGCACAAGTGAATATTGCACCAGATACGAAATCACCTGTAGTACCACAATCGCGATTTCTTTCAATATTTCGCAGTTTTCCTGATATTAGCCATCGAACAAAAACTCTGTCTGGATGACTAATCACTGCTGAATCAATTCGAGCGAGCTTGTTCGTTCGAAAAACATATAGATGTCTTGCCTATTGCCGGACATCTTTGAAACAGCTCAGCATTGCTCTTGAGAATTAGAAAGCTGGCGCCATTGCAGATGCGGCTGAAATCCGCATTTAAAGAGGTT
>CAYTDR010001461.1:0-1623 GCA_964436185.1 uncultured Candidatus Obscuribacterales bacterium
GCGCGATTCGGGCACCCTCAATCCGCGCGACCACGGCTGGCTCAACACCGATCACGCGGATGGAAGGCTTGAGCGACTTTGCCGCCGCGGGCGGTGATATCGCGCAATTCGTTCGACGCAAGGAGACTGAGGAACGGCTGGCCTGCTCGTTGGCGGAGCTCGAGAGCTCCTCTGGTGTTCTCGAGTCAGTGTTGAAGAATATGGGCTCGGGAGTCGTGGTCGCCGATAACACTGGCCGCTTCCTGTCTTTCAATGACCTGGCAGTCGAGTTATTGGGTGCCGGGCCTATGATGGATCTGCCCCTGGAGCAATGGCCCAAGGCTTACGGCGTATACTCGGGAGAGGATAGTGAGCTTTTCGAGTACAAGCAGTTGCCTCTGGTGAAAGCATTGCGAGGGGAGCCGTCCGACAATGTCGTACTTTTTTGCAAGAACAAGTCCCGTCCTAACGGGGTCTGGATCAGCGCCAACGGCCGACCGATCTTTAACTCCGCTGGTGATGTCATCGCTGGTGTCGTCGTCATGGAAGACGTATCGTTGCGTCGAGAGGCGGAGAAGCGTGTCAGTGAGTTCTACTCGAGTGTTTCGCATGAGCTGAGAACTCCCCTCACTTCTATCAGAGGTGCACTCGGTCTGATGGAAGGTGGTAAGGCCGGCGAACTTTCTGATCGGGCTGAAAGTTTGGTCTCGATCGCCAACGTTGAATGCGATAGACTGATTCGCTTGATCAATGACATTCTAGATATTCGCAAGATCGAGGCTGGCAAAGTGGAGTTGAAGCTGGAGAGTATTTCTCCAGCAGAGTTGGTAAATCAGTCGGTGCAGTCTATGATCGGCTTCGCTAACCAGCATGGTATCGCTCTCGAGACTAGCTTCGCCAAGGACGAGAACATCCAGGGCGATCGCGACAGATTGATTCAAGTCCTTACCAATCTGATATCGAATGCGGTGAAGTTTTCCGACCGGGGCACCAAGGTTCTTATAAGCACCGGCGTAGGCTCCGGAGTTATGCGGTTTGCGGTGAGCGACTCGGGACCTGGTATATCGGAACGCAACCAGCGCAAGCTGTTTCGCTTTTTCCAGCAGCTCGACTCCTCGGACATCCGCCAGCAGGGTGGTACTGGATTGGGTTTAGCCATCTCCAAAGGTTTGGTAGAGCAGCATGGTGGCGCTATCGGATTGGAGAGCGCAGAAGGCCAGGGATCTACTTTCTGGTTCGAAATTCCGCTAAGTTCTGCCACGGAAAACATCGAAGGATAACAGTCTGAATCAGATGCCTAACCGCGCCGGTGCTGCGGCAAACGAGAGTGTGCGCTGCGCACCATGCTGGCGATATCGTCACCGGTCTCGCGAGAATCCGCCACCCCAAAGGAGACGGAGGCCTTGAACGGTTTGTTATAGCCTTCGAATTCCAGTCTCCCAAATTCAATCTTGAGCAGATTGAGCGCACCTGATACGGTGGCATGGTTGCCATCATGGATTGCCAGCGCAAAAACTGCTGCACTCCAGCGAACGCGCAGGTCCTCGCTTTTGAAGCGTTGCAAGATCAATCTTCCGAGCGCCTTCGATACCAGCCGGGCAGCATCTGGCCCATGCTCCAGGGTGAGTTCGTCGATTCCATGTA
>CAYTDR010001462.1:0-1614 GCA_964436185.1 uncultured Candidatus Obscuribacterales bacterium
CGCTGGGAATGAAACTGACGTCACAGCCGCGGAACAGATTGATAATCATCCTTCTCTGTATAGGATTGTTTGTCTCCAAATAGCTCTAGTCATTCTACTTATAGCGATTCAAATTTCGTTCACCTGCAACAGCTGGGTTCTCCGCTGTATTGTTAATCGAAGTACAACAATGGGTTGACGAGTCGCTGTGATTTAGCTAGCATTGCAGTACGTTCGTTGGAGTTGCGCACTAACCGCGCAGGGACAAATACAGAAATGACAAGTTTTAGTTTTTACTACTTTTGGTTTAGAGAGGTCCGCCTGGGGTGATGTAACTGCTATTAAGCACACCTGGTGGACCGCATGCTAACAAAAGCAGCGGTCTTTTTGTTTGAAGAGAGTAATTGAGGAACAGTGAAGTGAGCGCTACGGGACTACAAAAGCAGAACAACGAAAGGCAGTCAGCAACTGCCCCAGTCTGCGCCCGCTGCACTGAACCGAGGCTGAACTCTGGGCTGAGCCGATACGGATACTGGTTTTTCGCTTTTACGTACCCGGGCGGTAGTTCAGGATAGCCTATAGACATTGAGCTTATCTAAGACGACCGACCCGGGGAAAGTATCCAGGTCGGTCGTTCAGTTTCTTCCAGAATTTTTGAGGACAAAAATAATGACAGTCGAGATGAAAGTTGCAATTAAAGACGGCAGTGAGCGCACCATCGTTAAAATTGGCGAGAACGCCACGTGTGGCGGAAAAGAACTATTGATCGTAGGCGGACCTTGCTCGGTGGAGAGCATGGAGCAAATGGAGACCGTAGCAGAAGCCCTGTCAGGCACTGGAGTGTCCGCACTTCGTGGCGGTGTCTTCAAGCCTCGTACATCCCCATACGCTTTCCAGGGTTTGAGAGAGGCTGGTTTGGACATACTACAAACAGTTTCTAAAAAGCACAGAATGCCGGTCATAACAGAAGTCATGTCGGAGAGCCAGGCAATTCAGGCGGCACCACTGGCGGATGCATTGCAGATCGGTTCCCGAAACATGCAAAACTTCGAGTTGCTGAAAGTGGTCGGCACCTTAAATGTGCCAATCATACTCAAAAGAGGACTCTCAGCCACTCTTGAAGAAATGGTAATGGCAGCCGAGTACATCGCTGCTGGTGGCAATATGAACATCATATTGTGCGAAAGAGGTATCAGAAGTTTCGATCCTTCAACACGCAACGTTCTCGATCTTGGCGGAGTAGTGGCGCTTAAACAGATGACACATCTGCCGGTCATCGTCGATCCCAGTCATGCAACCGGCAGAAGAGAACTGGTCGCAGACCTGGCGCGAGCCGCCATTGCAGCAGGTGCCGACGGTCTGATGATCGAGTGCCATCCGATCCCGGAAGAGTCCGTCTCCGATGCACGTCAAGCAATTTCGTTACAAGACATGATTGATATTGTCGAAAGCATCAGACCGATCGCCAAAGCAGTAGGAAGAACCATCGGAGACGAGCCGATAGTCACGACAGATTCGACCTTGAGCCGCCTGAAGTCGACGATTGGTGTTCTTGAAGAATCAAGACGAAATGAGAGGGACATTCTTTCTGTTTGCGAAAATAAGAGAACCGGTCCGACTGAAACTCTCAGCGAT
>CAYTDR010001463.1:0-1612 GCA_964436185.1 uncultured Candidatus Obscuribacterales bacterium
TGCAAGCTTGACCCGACCGCTATTTCTCGACCAGCAGGGCATTCTGGTGGTCAGCGTCAAGGATGCGTCCGTCGGTCAGGAGCTCTCTTTCAAGAAGGCTGAGCTGCTGGCGAGCCTGGCTCCTCTGGCCCAGAGTATCGGCCTGGAGTGAAAGGGGATGCGTTTTGAATTGAAACATTTCAAAGAAACTCTTCAGTCAGAGGTCACTCTGCAAAGCCCATCGAGAATAGCCTCGCCTGAGATGGATCATGAAATCCTGCTTGAAGTGAAATTGACTGCTGAAGATGAAGCCCAGCTCAACACGCTGAAACTCAATCTTGAAGAGAGTGGCGAGCCTAATCCTCGAATCGTTCATATGTATGAGCTCGAGTTAAGAAGAACTCGCTGGAAATTGTCACACAACTGCCCGACCTGTCGGGTCTGCGGCGCCCCGGAAGCACGACTCTATGGGGCTCATCAGGTCTGCCATCTATGCTTCTTGCAAAAAAGCGTCCCCCACAACAGTTAACAAACTCGAAGATTGAACTTATTCAAGGCATCCTCGTGACTACTATGTTATGATTCCCGCCGGTTGAAAATAACTTCCAAGTCCTGCCAGGTGATAGTTTGCAATGTGGTCAAGCGGCAGAGAAGGGAAAAGCCTTTGCTAGTGATATTTATTCACCGAGGTGCTTACAGTTGTTTTGCAATCAGCAATCGGTCCAGCTGAATAGAGCCTATAAAAGATGATTCGACTGCAACATGTATCGAAGAGCTATGGTGGACGTCCTGCAGTGAAGGATATAAACCTTCACGTCGCGCTGGGTGAATTCGCTTTTCTCGTTGGTCCATCCGGTGCCGGGAAATCCACTCTCATGCGTTTGCTTTATAGAGAGGATGTTCCTACCTCTGGTAGTGTCTTCATCGGCGGTGTCAATCTCAACCGCCTCACCTCGAGACAAATTCCCTTATTGCGAAGACGCCTGGGAATCGTATTCCAGGACTATAGATTGCTTCCACGTCAATCAACATACGATAACGTCGCCTACATTTTGCGCGCCCTGGGCGTCGATGAAAAAGACGTGAAGAAGCGCGTCACCAGCGCTCTCAATGTCGTCAATCTGGAAGACAAAGCAGAAGCGCTTCCTGAAGAACTTTCCGGTGGTGAACAACAACGCGTCGGCATCGCCCGAGCGATTGTCAACGGACCACCCGTCTTGCTTGCAGACGAACCCACAGGCAACCTGGATCCAGCTACCTCGCTCGAGATCGTTCAGCTCCTCTCCCGCATCTCCGAAAGAGGTACGACAGTTCTCATCTCTACTCACGATCATGCAATCGTCAATGCCATGCGCCGCCGAGTAATTTCACTGCGAGCCGGTGAAGTTGCAGGAGATGTAGACAGCGGGCTGTACGAGATGGAAATGAATATCACAGCCAGCGAAAACCTTATCCAGTTGTAGTCTTGTAGTTTTGGATCCGATGCGAAGAGAGTTCAAAAAGGACAAACGAGCACAATGCGTCAGTTGAGAATAATGGCCAGAGTAGTGATCGAAACCGTCAAAGGCGTCAAACGCAGCGGTTGGTCCAACTGGTTGGTAATAAGCATTCTCGCCATTGCGCTCACCATATT
>CAYTDR010001464.1:0-1604 GCA_964436185.1 uncultured Candidatus Obscuribacterales bacterium
TGCAGACCTGCGCTCGAGGTAATCTTGAACTCCGTTGAATTCAACTGGGTTTTAAATGATGTCGCTTGTCCTTCGGTTAATTGATTGGTACTAACTGCAGTATCAATCATCTTTTGTATGTCGGTGACTCGATTGCGGAGGACGTCTTGAGCAGTGGCTTTGGTGGCTCGTTGATTTATCTCTGCTGAGTCTGCCTGAGCTGGTGTCATGCAGGCGAGTGCCAGTGTACAGGCTAGTCCGATTCCGAGCGCTCGTGTGGTGCTGTTGCAGACAGACGCGCGGGCATCCTTCAAACTTTTCATTTGAGCTCCTCCATCCTTCCTTGTGCTGCTCAGCCGATTGGTAGCACGCTGATTGAGACTCTGATGCCTCGATGGAAAGGCAGTCGCAGTCAGGGTTATATTCGTTTTGGTTAGATTCGCGGCATTGCTCGTCGCATCAAATTCCGCGCCAAGCGCTATGTTTCCCTCGGTTGAGCGATGCGACCCCTCGAGGATGTCGAAGGAGGTTAATTTTGACGTTTTTAGTTCGAGTTATATTGTTGGCTTTGGCCTTCCATTTCATTTTACCGAGGATACCTGGCATCGAAGTGACACAGGGTCTCTGGACTTCAGTAGGTTTGGCTCTGATGTTCTCAATTTTGGGATCGATCGTGAGCTGGGTAGCGGCGCTTCTTACAGCTGTTCTTGCCGTTAGCACGCTCGGTTTGGGACTGATTGTCCTTATACCGCTCTGGCTCCTGGGCTTCTGGTTGTTGCCGGCATACGTTCTATTTTTGACGGCTTCAATCTTGCCCAGTTATTTGACTATTGCAGGATGGGGCCCGGCGATCATGGGTGGTTTGATCACGCTTGTGATCGGTATGGTCAGCGAACCAATCGGTAAGAAAGCATCAGCTTCTTGATGCAAATGATCCCCGAAAAATAAACTTCAAGAGGCTGCTTGTGCGACTACAAGCGGCCTCTCGTGTTTCAGTTTCTTTCTCACGCCTTCGCCTGCTAAGAGCCCTGAGCTGGCCGCCTGTCCGACGCCTCTTGTCCAACTGCTGGAGTCACCGATTATGTAGAGATTATCGATGTTCGTCTCCATCGATTTGTTCACCGAGATCGAATCCGGGTAACTCTTGCATTCAGGTGCGTAGAGCAGAGTGGCATCATCCGCGACACCAGGACAAATTTTGTCCAGAGCGTCGAGATACTCGATGATGCCCGCCAATATGCGATGTGGATAGGCAAGTGAGATATCGCCGCATTCGGCTTCCAGTGTGGGTTTAATTAAGTTGTTGCCCAGCGACTTCGTGCGTCTGCCGCTTCTCAGGTCGCCGAGGCGCTGAATCAGAGGACCGCCGCCGGCAAGCATGTTCACCACCTTGGCGATGGTTTGCGAGTACAGTTGCGGATTTTTGAACGGTCGGGTGAATGTTTTCGATACCAGAACAGCGAAGTTGTTGTTCTCCGATTTCTCGAACATCTTTGAGTGTCCGTTGACCAGAACGTAATCTCTGTGGTTCTCAGGAGTGACGAAACCGCGGGGATTGGAGCAGAAGTTGCGCACAATATCATTGGCGTGCTTGCTTCTGTAATACAACTTCGGCTCGTAGAATC
>CAYTDR010001465.1:0-1330 GCA_964436185.1 uncultured Candidatus Obscuribacterales bacterium
TCGTTTTCCTCACCAAGACAGCAGAGGCATTTCATTTCGTCCAGTTTCCCAAGCGACAGATTGATTACTTGCTGCCTGAGGCACAATCCGCCCTGGCAGTTGATGCAACTGTCAGGCATATCCGGCAAAAGTAAGTTGTCGCCATGCGGGCTTTTGGGGTCAGTCATGATTAAACTGCTGGTCAATATGTCAATTGTAAAACTTTCTAAGCAACACCGATTGCAACCAGCCTTGGCTGGAAACAATCGATACTGAACACGTTTCTAACGGGCGACCGAGATCCGTTTCTCTTCGATCGCTGTGAATCCTTGTCGTTAGACGTATTCCCGTGATGTCGGTTTGCCCCGGTGCCTCCTGTGGCATGTAGTTTGGGCAAACCATGAGAGATTCATGCCTGTGTCCCGGCTTCAGCGACATCTGAAAATCAACGGTCGGGTGTCCGCGTGGAAACCCGGAAACCCGCGCTCTGTCGGTAAAACAGTAGCTGCAATCATGCTAGCTGTTCAACTCTCTTTGATGAGCTGGATTCCTGCCTCTGCACAGAATTTTATGAGCAGACCCGCCGCTTCTGCGCAGATCCGTCAGTTCGACACCTTCATTCTTCAAGCCCAGTCGAACCTGGTCAATGGCCAGCCGGCTCAGGCACTGGATGTGCTCACGCGGGCGACCAGTCTGAGTCCGAACAGCCTTCCACTCTATTTCTGGAAAGGCTTGGCATACGACGCGCTCGGCGACCCACGCAAGGCCGTAAAAGAATATGCGCAGTCTCTTCGATTGGCGAAGACTGTCGGTATGGATTCAGCAGAGCTGCGTATCAACCTTGGGCACTCATTGTTGAAATTGGGTTTCGTGAAAGAAGCGGTCTATGACTATCGCAGGGCGATAGAGATCGAACCGGATTCGGCTCCGGCCTATCTGTATCTGGGACGTGCTTACTTGCGACAGGGACAATTTGAAGCTGCTCTGCAAGCCTTTCGCAAATCGGAGGAACTGGGTTTGTCTAACTCTTCACTTCCTTATCTCCAGGCGCTGGCGCTTTCCGGGCTCGGCCAGACAGCGGATGCGAAAGATGAGCTTGCGCCGTGTCTTTCGGATGGAGCCAGGGAACGCGATCCTGCTCTTTTCGAGGAGGCCGCGTCGCTCAGGAAGGCGCTTTCCAGACGTTAGTCAGTTAGTCGATGGCTTGGTGTCTCGTTGTGAGGTCGCCGTCAACGGCTGAGCTCTGGGTGAGTCGGCCTTGACTCCCAGGGAGAACCAGCTACTACCAGAGGCTCCGGCGTGTGCCAACTGACAGCTGATCTGCGGGAAATGTAATGCGTAACGAGACAGT
>CAYTDR010001465.1:1340-1603 GCA_964436185.1 uncultured Candidatus Obscuribacterales bacterium
TGACGCCATCGGGAAATTGTTCGCCTCACCAGTAAGTGAGGCTTCGCTCCTTAGTGGATTGCTAACCGGATAGGCAGGGCGGAACACTCTCAACTATCACGTTTGCACAATTGTCAGAAGAACATCCATTTCTCGAGTTGTATTCGCAACCGGATGTTTTCAACTGGAAGAGCGAACGAATCTTACCAGACTTTCTCCTGCGACGGTTAGCGAACCGACTGGTTATGACGAGACCATTTCCAGTATGCTATTCCCTAGCAAGA
>CAYTDR010001466.1:0-1601 GCA_964436185.1 uncultured Candidatus Obscuribacterales bacterium
GCTCCCACTTATAGAAATCGTGAAGCACTCCAAGAAGTGATTGGGAGACATTGGCACGATGATCTTCTATCGGCAACAGACCATATATGAGCGACCGGGCCTGACACTTGTCGACGTCCTTCGAGACTGTCAGTAGCGCTTGCGAAATATTGAATCGTTTTACGACTGCAGCGTATTGGTTCTGCGCCTTGGCTCTTCCGGGATCGAACCTGATCTCTTTGATCAAGAATTCTTGACATATAAGCATGTCCAAGACACTATCACCCAGGACATCGCCAAACTCTGCTGCTGCCAGTTGACCGCTGTCGAAATATAGTTTCGCTTCCGGTATGTCTCGCCCGAAACGCACCTGCAGAATGCCGGACACCTGTTCGAGACCGAGGAACTGCATCACATTGAATATAGTGCCTTCTCTAACGGAGGTGATGTGAAAGGAAATTCCCACTTAACCGCACTAAATTCCATCGGGGAGTCAGCCCTTAGATTTTAACCGACAATGCGCGTTTGAGTGGCTAAATAATAGTCAGGGCGTGTTCTTTCGCAGAGCGAGGGCTTTGTGCACTTCCACTCTGTCATCGAAATCCAACACCTTTTCGCCAATGATCTGGTAGGTCTCATGCCCTTTGCCAGCGATGAGGACAACGTCATTAGGCACAGCTTCGCATACCGCTCGTTCGATTGCCGTAGTGCGATCGGCTTCCACAGTCACGCCCTTCATTCGTTTGATGCCAGCGAGAATGTCGACAATGATCTGCTCAGGATCTTCTGAGCGAGGATTGTCGGACGTGACAATCACCCGATCAGCCATGCTCTCCGCAATCTCACCCATCTGCGGTCGTTTCGACGAATCGCGGTCGCCACCGCATCCGAAGACAACTATAAGCTTGCCGCCATCCGGCACCAACTGCCGAGCGACACCCAGCACATTGGCGAGGCCGTCGGGAGAATGTGCGTAATCGACGATGCAAAGCGGTTCTTCCACACTCTCTTGTTGGTCGTCGTCAGCACTCGAGACAACCTCGAACCTGCCAGACACGCCTCTAAAAGTTCGCAAAGCTTCTTTGATGTGCTCTAGATCCACTCCTTCGGCTATTGCGATAACCATTGCGGCCAGGGCATTGTACACGTTGAATCGTCCGAGCAGTTTCATGCTCAGATCAATGTTGCCCTGCGGAGTTTTGAGCGTTAGAGTGGTGCCACCCTGGTTAAACCGATGATCTAAAACCTGATAATCAGCCGTGTCTGCAAAACCGTAGGTGTGCAGATTGACGTCGTTGGAAAGCGCGTCGATAAATAATTGAGAATAGTCACCATCGATGTTGACGATTGCATTTTTGGGAGTATGGGTGCTCTCGTTGAGCGCTTGGAACAGAAGCAGTTTGGACTTCCAATAGTGCTCCATCGTTTTGTGGAAGTCGAGATGATCCTGGGTGATGTTGGTCAAACATGCGCTAGCAAACTGACAATAGTCCACTCGCTTCAATGACAGCGCGTGACTGGATACTTCCATCGCCACATGAGAGACATCGTTTTGCAGCATGGAGAACAGCACCTGCTGCAGGTCTGCAGCCTGAGGCGTAGTGTGGTGCAAGTCTAGATAG
>CAYTDR010001467.1:0-1599 GCA_964436185.1 uncultured Candidatus Obscuribacterales bacterium
GCTAGCACATCTTCGCTTACCCCTTCAGGCATTTGATTGAAGATTTCCCCCAGCGCCACGTAAGAGTAGCGGTCCTGAACACCTGGCGAAACGGGGAAATCTTGACGGGCACTAAGCAAGCCTGCAAGGACCGTCTCTCTCAAGTGCGGGTTCTCTGCAAGGCTGACGAGCCTGTCCATGCTCGATCTTGCAAGCGAGCATCCAGGCATGACTTTACCCGTTTCATTGTCGGTGACGTACTGATTGGTAAGTCTATTGGTGGCACCACATCCGGAGCACAATCCAGTCAGAATTTTGATTGCCGTCTCATCTCCTTCCGCTGATCTGTGATTCCACTTTTCCACCTGTCCTCTGAATGATAATCCGGTGTCTGATTGAGTCTCGTCAGGAGCGCTCAAAAACGCATTCGATCGGCTGCTTGCTGCCTTGAGGTAGCGACTGACAAGGAGATCAGTCGTCTCTTTCGAAAGCGTATCGCCGCTGCTCGTTAGTTTATTGAACATAGTATCGAGGAACTTGTCGCAGAGACGCGCCTCGGAATAGTCGATCTCTTTGCGATTCCCTGAATTGGCTTCGACTTTCGGATAGCTAAACTGCCTGATCTGTCGATCTAAAATAGTGGTAACAGCAGTCAAACTGCCGCTCTCTCTATTGGCCGACCTGATTATTGCATCGAGTTCGTCTGAGGGCAAAGGCTGCTCATCGTCTTGAATTTTGCCCAGTGAAGTTCGCGCAAGCCTGACTAAAAGGTCTACATATTCAGGTCTTAAATTCTTCAGTGTTGTATTGATCGAGATTTCATTTGCGCCGCTATCTGTAAGTCGTCCGGTCAGTGTAGTACCATCTCCGGTGTTGGCGCTGGAGTGAAGTATCTCTTTCCAAAGGAGTCTATTATAAGGATCTTGATTGTTCAATTCTCGAGTTTTAACAAACGCTGATTTGATGGTCTCAGGATCCGCCAGGTCAAAGAGCATATCTTGTATTGAAATCCACTTTTTCCAATGATCGCTAATCGGCAGACTGCTTTCGTTTAGCTGATTCCTAATTTCCTTGAGAGACTCTCCGCTGGGATTGGATTGAAAGCTCTCCGCCAGCAGGTGCTCCACGCAACGTTCAGCAAGCAGTTTTTCTGCCACTAGCTTCAGTGCCGCCAAATCCTTTTCTTCCAGTGGAACCTTTCCCTGCAACTTCTCGGCGCCAACAGCTCCCGATGCCGCCTTTAAGAACTGCTCAGCAGTGGAATTGCCCGCTTGAGACTGATTCTGCAGCTCCCTGATTTGATCTGCAGCCGATGACTTGCCTCTCAATCCGTCGAGCGCATGCAAAGTTTCAATCTCTAAGGCTACTCGATCGAACGCTCCGGAGCCGTGTTGATCGTTTTCGCTGATTAAGCCCTCGACGAGACTCTCTCGTTCCTGGTAGCTCCCCGTACTCGAGAGGAGGCTCCGAATGAAGCTTCGCTGCGCCTCTTCAATTCGTTGTACAGCACCATCCAACTTGACGAGCAAATGAGGAGGAGGCGCAGCAAATGGGAATTTTTCACAACTATTCCGGAAAACTTCACTGGCGGAGAATGCAATATCGTCTTGCGCAGTTCGT
>CAYTDR010001468.1:0-1598 GCA_964436185.1 uncultured Candidatus Obscuribacterales bacterium
GTCCTCAATCTACAAGAGCAATACCCGATAAAAACTATCAATAGTTAAGACACACTTAACTCGGAAAGCAAACCATTCGGCGCTAATTCGTTCATGCTCATGGTTACCGGGTTTCGGGCTGTCGCGAAGTTTTGCTAAGATGTAGTAAGGAGTTCGCCATGGAAATAAGACACCTTGCAATCGTTAGTTTCGTCGCAGCATTTAGCTCGCTGGCGTTTGTTTTTTCGACGTGGATAAGGCCATTCAATGTAGATTCGACTGCAGATCAGATTATTCATTCTGAACATTCATTGTGTGGCGTTCCAACGAATTCGTCAGTCAAGGTTCACGAAATCAAGAATAGATTGGCCGATATCGCTACGGGTATCGCGTCGGTTTTCGCAATTCCACTTCTCCTGCCCCAATCTAAAAGTGTTGGATTATTTGAGCCAGGGAAACTAGCCGTCGACATGCCTCGCCCTCTCTGGCTTTTGCATAGATCCCTGCTAATTTAAGCCAAAGAACGCCTACTGCAAGATGCTGTTACGGCGCCTTCGCAGTCGACCGAGCTTAGCGAAATTATCGCAACAGTGGTAGCGCCTGCGATGGCAGACTTCTTTAGGCTCTGTTTGCAGGCAGATAGCTAAGAAAGATCGAGACTATTACGGGGCGAATCAGCTCTGTAACTAAGTTTACGCATTTATTTTTCGCCGCGACACAATTGTGCAAGCGAGCATATTTATACAGGAGTTAAATTATGACACTAAATACGATACTGCACACACCAATCCAAAACGAAGTAAACGTTTTCAGCGGGAGACCGCTAGCCGTCAACAAGTTACTGGAAGAACTAAGTGACGAGGAGCTGGACACTTTGGAAGCCATGCTCGGACTGCTTCTTGGTTACAGCAAAGACTGTTGGAATAACCAGCTAGGTAAACCAGATAGCGAGCTGTTTTTTCTTTGGGAGACAACGCCGAGTGAACTAATGGCTGGCGAGGAGGAATTGGAACCGCAACCCTTGGTGGATGCGGATTCGGCTCCCTAAAATCGGGCTTGAACCGAATAAAGTTGATGAATTGGAGGTCCTGACTATGCTGAATGAAACGAAAGTACTTGGCATTGCATTCTGTTTGACTATGGCATTGTCACCTATCGCGGCGGGAGCGTATTACCTTATGGGCGCAAGTCCCTTCGCAGTAGCGGTCGGAGGAACGGCCGTTGGTGTTCTCACCTTTGCAGCGACTTACATCGCCTGCTCTCCATTCATGCTAGCGCCCGTGCCTGTTCCAATTGACGAGGATGATCACTATGTCTAATCGAATATTAATTGTAGAAAACAACAAGTTCTTGCGTGAAGCAATGCAGCACTACAAGGTAGAGGATCGACGAGAAATGAATTAGGAGGATCTGTCCATGACTACGAAAGTGAACGAACGAGAATCTACTGGTTCATCACGAACAAGCAAAAGGAAATCTGTGAACGTGGCAAAGCAGGTTGCTACCGGGGTTTTGGTTGTTTTCCTGATAGTAATGCTGCTCGTTCCTCTTATTGTTTAAGGATTACATACGATATTACAAACAAACGGCGACAGTATTGCTGAAAGAAGCGCGCAGAC
>CAYTDR010001469.1:0-1598 GCA_964436185.1 uncultured Candidatus Obscuribacterales bacterium
AGGGTGCCAGCGACTTGCGCACCGATCACCGGAGTCAGAAGTCCAAGAAACCCCATCAGTATACTCGATGAGCCCTCAGCTACAGTCATTACTCCAAATGCAAGAACGCTCAGAAAGATGGACTGATAGAAGTGAAAGCGAAAGAAAAACGCGTCGCAAAACTTGCCTTTGGCGAGAATATAAATGACGCCGATAACGAATCCGACCAGGGAGGGCAGATAACAGAGCGCGCTTACTATCTTCGCGATCACGTCAGGATTGGAACTATAACGTGGGCTCATCTATTTCTCCCTCTGGGTCTGAAGCCAGCTATGGTCAGAATAACATTATCAGTAGTTTTCATACTATAGGGAATTCCGCAAAAAATCCCCATATGCGGGAATGTTTGGTGGCTGGAACCTTTGTTGCAATGGAAAAACCTGTCCGTGTTGAACTTAAAATAGAATAGACGAGTTTCCGGATTTTTCGTGCCTCGGATCTTTCGAAACGGCGTAACCTTCCAGGTATCTTAAACTTCGGCGCTGAGAGATATCTTCTCAACGATGCGTTCTGGCGCAATATCAACACGATCGTGCCAATTGTGATGAATCCAAGCTGATCAAGCCAATATCTCAGATTGACGTTGGTCGAGAGCGGGAATGAAAGTGATTGAGTATGTCACCCAATAAAGATATCAATGTTGCCGCTCTCGAGCTTTTATCAAGCGTGAAGCTCGAAGATGTTGCTCGCCATCTTTTTGATATCGTTTCTAGTGCTTCCGGTGCGCAAGAAATTGCCGTTGCCGTGTGGGATGCCGACATGGAGTATTTCTCCAGCTCTGACAAGCTCTGTCTCGGTCCCCGTCTGTTTAGCTTGAAGAAACTGCTGGAAGAAGTTTGCGAGCGTTACGACGAGATCAAGACGGATGCACCGCTGTATCATGTTGACCCAAGCAAATTCCCTGTTCATGTCCAGGGAAGGGCAATTGTATATGAGCTGTCCGCTCCAGGAGAGCTCTGTGGTTTCATTCTTATGATCGACGACCTGGCCCGCAAATGGAATGACCAGGAGCTGAAAGAGACTCTTGACCGTTACCCGCTTGCTGTGGCAGTGCGCAACTCCTGGCTGCATTCCGAGCTCGAGCGTGAGAACACTCGCTTGCGCACCCAGTTCGAGCAGATTGAGGACAACAACCAGCTTATGGAGGAGCAAACCCGCAAGCTCATCCACGATATAACTGCGCGCGATTCGATACGAACCAGACAGGTAGAGCGAGAGAGGCTCGTATACTACATCAGCGCTCTGGTGAAAAACTCCTTACGACTGGCGGAAGTTCTGAAAACATCCGTCGAGAAGATTGGCGAAGTCTTGACCCTGAGCCGCTGCCAGGTAATTCGCAGGAACACCAACGATCAGATTGAGATCTATGAGTTTCACAACGATAAGACCACTTCTGCAAAAGACCTGCTGCAATCTGAGGATGGGCGGAAGTTTACCTTGTCGGCGCTGAGCACTCGGGTTCCTCTATCGCTCGATGATCCTGATTTAGACGATCAAAAAACGTTCGACCCTTCGTTCTTGAAGCGACTGGGACTGAGATCGGGTCTGGTGGTGCCGAT
>CAYTDR010001470.1:0-1592 GCA_964436185.1 uncultured Candidatus Obscuribacterales bacterium
CACCAACTTTTCTTCGTAAATCCTACTTTGTATCTACTGATTGCTCATCTTGGGGAAGCAGTTCCTTGATTTGCTCTTGAAACCCGGCGGAATCAAATGTCTCCATCTCTATATATTTGACAGCGCCCAACATTCTTGCCGTGGTTCGTACTCCGTGAGCCAGGTATTTGGCCGCAGGAGAAGGCTGCGTACTTAAGAGCACAAATGGGATCTCGGAAATTGACTCGGTTTTTTTGGCCCAGCGCAGGAAATCGAAGACGTTGCCTCCATTCTCAAGATGAACGTCAGAAATTATCAGGTCGATTGTTTTTGAGCGCAGCAGGGCTTTAGCTTTGACGAATGAGTTTACAACAAAAACTTCATGACCGCAGCCTTCCAGACAAGCCTGTACTTGCTTGGCATTGACATGATCTTCTAAAAGGGCCAGGATAAAAGCGCCCATAGTTCCACCTTCCACTGTCTGTGCAGTGACCAGACGAGGTGAGAAGTAAGGCCCGATGGGCACTCTCATATACTTGTGTCGGCCGTAAAACTAGCCTAATCTGTTCCTATCATCGCAGGTCAATGTGAAAAGTAAACAAACACTTTTGAGTTCAGAGAGTCACATTGCTGCCAGCGTTCGATCTCGGGATTAATATATAATTTTGTCAGCCGTCAACGCGTCCGTAGAGGGTCAAATATCGGTTGGGAAAGAGTAGCAACTTGATGGACCAGGCACATGTCACCGGGCCGGTCACCATCTTGTCAGGGTTTTGTGAGTGAACCATCGCATCAAGAATGGAACTACTTCCTCCCAGCGGTGTCTTCAATCCACAATCAGACTGAATGGTGACTGACCCTTATCGGAACTCACTACTGCGTGCGAATTGCTGATACCGGATGATTTCTGCTTTGTCGCAACTTAAGTGCTGCCTGAACCAGTGCATTCAAAGATGGAATTACTTCCTCCCAGCGGCGTGTCTTCAGTCCACAATCAGGATTAATCCAAAACCGCTCCCTCGGTATCACGTGCAGTGCCTTCTCGATCAGATCATAGATCTCTTCTTCAGTGGGAACTCTTGGTGAATGAATGTCGTATACACCAGGTCCGATCGAATTTGGGTATGCAGATTCTCGAAGTGACTCCAGAAGATCCATCTGTGACCGAGCAGCCTCGATCGAGATTACATCGGCATCCATTCTGCCGATTTCATCAACCATGTCACCGAACTCGGAGTAGCACATATGAGTGTGAATCTGAGTTTCATCTTTTACATCGCTGGTCGCTAGCTTGAAGCAGTCAACCGCCCATTTCAGATAAGCTGCATGTTCCTTGCTTCGCAGTGGCAAACCTTCTCTGATTGCCGGCTCGTCAATTTGGATAACTCCGATTCCGGCGGATTCCAGATCTCGTACCTCATCTCTGATTGCCAGAGCCAGCTCAGCGCAGGTCACTTGGCGAGGCTGATCGTCTCGAACGAATGACCACTGCAAGATGGTCACGGGGCCGGTCAACATACCTTTAACAGGCTTACTGCTCAAACTCTGCGAGTACTTGGTCCAATCAACCGTCATCGGAACCGGCCTCGATACCGCACCATATATGATGGGTG
>CAYTDR010001471.1:0-1591 GCA_964436185.1 uncultured Candidatus Obscuribacterales bacterium
TTTTTGATTCATTGCAAAATAAGGGCCTTCGAGGTGCATTCCTAGCATTGAAGCCAGGAAGTACTGATACCAGGTTTGATCGGCTCCGTTAGAGCGCGAATGAAGAGTTCCTAATTTCGGTCTCAGAGCAGCCCTGCACTCCTCACGTTCCGCCTCATTCAGGTAGGGGTTGATGTGCTGCCTGAAGCCTTCGAAAAGAGCGCGTCGAATGCTAGGCTTTGCGGTAGCTTGCATGGTCGACGGAAGATCTGCTTCGTCCAACATGAGTTCCATAATTTCAGACAGTGTTAACAGATGAACCAGGGGTCTCATGATGTCTGGTCCGTGAAGCGTCCAGTTAGTTACCCTGTCGGATTTCACCTGCTTGATCGTAAGTGATTTAGGAAGTGGGGGCGTCGCCCTGATTCTTCCGACCAAAGCCTTGGGAAGCTCCTTAGCCGTGAATTTCCATGACATGCCGCCGGGGTCCGTATTCATTGCAGAATACCAGAAGAGTGCCTCCTCCCTGCACATTGCTGCAGGAATTCGCACACCGCTCCAATCCAACCAATGCACATTACATTTGACATTAGCAACTAGTTTCAGGCACTTTTCGAAATCGAACAGCTCAGGGTCTGGTCTCGTCAGCGGTGGCAGGTTTCGCCAGGTTGCAGTCCTTAGTATGATGGAACTCAACTGCAGTTCTCGAGTAACGGTCACTTCGGACGAATCTGCAAGCATCATGGCTACTGGACTATCCGCAGCAACGATGTTGGACTCTAATTTCTCTGAAGCCTCCTCACTCGACTCACTTTTGGAGTCAGGAACTAAACTTAGTTTAGGCCGAGGATTGACAGGGGAAGGATCTTCCTTATCGCTATTAAGTGCTGATTCTTTCTTGCTGGAGCCAACTAATGCTAAAACAGGGCGCTCTGAAACGCCACCGCCGGAAAATATCTCCGTATATCCCTTCTTCAATTTTTCCGCGATCAGCTTGTCGTAAGACTTCCTCGCCTCCCGGTCGTTGGCGAACTCCTTCGATTGAGTCTGTCCTGAGGTTCCGATTTTGCCGAAATTGACAGTATGAGAAGTGCCTTCCAACTCGATAATCCAGAACTCGCTCGACGTTCCGTCAGCGAATTGAAACTCTCGGCGATTCATTCCTCGTCCTCCAAGCAATACTTAATCGGTAGCAGTTACCAACGATGCCCATACAAAGAAATCCTACCCTAATCGACGAGCCATTTTGCTCCTCAAAACTCCTTCTCCACAACTGAATTGTGGGCCAACCAAAATAGTTCCAACCTTTAGGCGGCAGAGGGATGGTGATTAAAGCCATCAATTGCTTGACAAGGCATCGAGGGAGGTGGTAGTGATTGCGAGATGAAACTACCCTCATGTGGCAAAACTGCGTAAACTGGAACAAGATAATCGGAATCAGCGATACGGGTTGCTGTCGACTGATTTCTAGACAAGTAGCCAAACCGACCAAGGAAGATGAGCTGGCCAACTCCCCAGGAGTACAACGAAGCGATTCAATCACCATATCTTGCCTTCTCCGATCCTGATCTTCGGGGAGGGCGAGTGGAACTCAATGC
This sequence comes from uncultured Candidatus Obscuribacterales bacterium, assembly GCA_964436185.1. Classification (GTDB taxonomy): domain Bacteria; phylum Cyanobacteriota; class Vampirovibrionia; order Obscuribacterales; family Obscuribacteraceae; genus CAYTDR01. Next base: position 1,578 of record CAYTDR010001471.1, read on the forward strand.
CCTTGGATTGCCGA
>CAYTDR010001472.1:0-1365 GCA_964436185.1 uncultured Candidatus Obscuribacterales bacterium
AGTACAGCAATGTGTGGAGGTTCAAGTCCTCTCTCGCCCACCATCTAAATCTCCGTCGAAAGGCGGAGTTTTAGATGAGGTAGGAGTTTCTGGCTGGACCCCAGCCCACCCCGCACAGGATAAATGAGCGGACCCATTCATCAATGTGCAAGACGAGATGGTGGCATTCTGCCACTCTATTTGGTGCGTCGCTGACCTGTCCCTGCTACTAGAACAACCGGTCTGAATTTAGCCAGTGACCGGTGAGCCAGCGGTCATGAGTAGTCCAACGACTCTTTACATAGCATTGATGTCACAGGCTGTCCGCAAATTAGCAATAAAGGAGAAGGTAAAAATGAACGACGACAATTCAGAACGTCGAGTGCCTTACAAGCGCATACCATGTGCCAGGACCCTTGCCATGTCGAGCCAACAGCCCCCTCTGAACCAGATCGTTCAGGCGAACTTTTATGGTACTCCGGCTCTCACCAGTTAGCGTTTCAACATCGGATGTCTTCACGCGTCCATGGTTTCGAACCAGCTCTAAGATACGCACCGAAAGTGCCGGCAGTTCCCCTTCAAGAATTCGTTCTCTCGAAAGCTTGTTTTGCAAATTCGCTTTTTGTCTTTGCATCGACTGCAGAAAAAAGTGAATCCAAGGATCCCATGCAGGATTGTCTGATTCCAACGTTCCTTGAGTTCTACGCAGTGCAAGGTAATAGCTTTCTTTGTTGGTTTCGACAACGCTTTCCAGGGAACTGTACGGAACGTACGCATAGCCATTCTTGAGCAGAACCAAGGTCGTGAGAACACGCGACAGACGACCGTTACCATCTTGAAACGGATGTATCGCGAGGAAGGTCAAAACGAAAACAGCAGTTACCACTAGTGGGTGAACTTCGTTGGAATCGAGCATTGCATTCGTCCACGAAATAAGCTCTGTCATCTTATAAGGCGTATCAAAGGGACTTGCAGTCTTGAAGACTATTCCCAAACTCTCGCCGTTGGGACCGAACGCTTCGACGTTGTTTGGTGCCGTCTTGTAGTTGCCCCTATGGCGATCGTCTTTCGAACTGTATTTTAAAAGATCACGGTGCAGTTGTTTGACGTGGTTCTCTGTTAAGGGAATTTGTTGCCAGTTTTGGAACACCGTATCCATTACGTCGGCATAACCGGCTACTTCCTGCTCGTCTCTCGATCGAAAAGACTTCTTTCGAATGCCGGACAAGACTGCTTCGACGTCCTCGTCGGAGAGCGCAGCGCCCTCGATTCGTGTCGATGAACCGATGCTCTCGATGGTGGCTACGTGTTTGAGAGCAGCAAGTCGCTCAGGAGATATGTTAGATAACAAGCGCCATGCTCCCTTGAACTCATCGAGTTCGCCGA
>CAYTDR010001472.1:1375-1588 GCA_964436185.1 uncultured Candidatus Obscuribacterales bacterium
GCAGCATTTCAAGTGTTGGGCGAAAACCCTCAAACTTCATTGGTCAAACTCCCTGTCCGATTCTTGAGCCAATTTCGACCAATTATAGCCAATAACGACCAATGAATCAAACTGCCTATGAAGTCATCAATCGCAATGTCCGCGTGACTTTACGGCTGTTCGTGAGGACCAGTAATACAAGGAGCCTCAGGATCTAGTGTAGCAATACGTGGA
>CAYTDR010001473.1:0-1584 GCA_964436185.1 uncultured Candidatus Obscuribacterales bacterium
TCTGAGAATTTGGCTGCCAATGGGCGCATTGTCATTCTCATCACGCACCACATCGGTGAGGTGATGCGATTCGCCAAACGTGTAACGGTCCTGCGCAAAGGGAAATGTGTCACCACCATCGATACCGCCCAGACTGACTCCGATGAGCTGGCTAAGCTCATGGTGGACAAATACACACCGTTGCCTTTCAAGGTACCCAGGCAAAGTTTTGGCAATTCACTTCTCAAGCTGGAGAATGTCTCGACCGGAGCGAAAGATGGTGAGAGAGCACTACTTGATGTGAGCCTGGAACTTCGTGCCGGAGAAGTGGTCGGCGTTGCTGGTATCAGCGGCAGTGGCCAGAATGAGTTGGGTCGTTTGCTTGCCGGGCTGATCGCGCCAGCGTGCGGAATGATTGTTACTGCCGATAGCAAGGATAGAGCGGGTTCTGCCGCGAATAAGCGCAAGGTTTTGCAAGACTTCGTTTGCTACATTCCCAGCGAACAAAAACATGCCTATGCTCCCAGCCTGTCGCTTACCGCCAACAGTTTTCGCAAACAAGTGGATGATCCTCAATCGCAAAGATTCGGGTTCATCAAGGCTGCCACTATGCAAGAGCAGGCGAAACGCATTATCGACAATTATCAAATAAGCCCTGCCGTGCCGGAGGTTGCAGCGAAAACCTTATCGGGAGGAAACCTGCAGCGACTAATCATCGGGCGCGAGCTCTCTACCAGTGCGCAGGTGGTTGTGGCGGATAACCCGTGCGCAGGACTCGATCTGCATATGTCTAACTTCGTTCGCAGTGAGCTGAGGCGCGTAGCCGGCGAGGGGCGAGCCGTTCTTTTGATCTCTCCGGATCTGGAGGAACTGATCAATACCTGCGATCGCATAATAGTTATGTTCAACGGTCGAGTCAACGGCGAGCAGGTGGCTGGAAGTTTCAACTACCAATCTATGGCGATTCTCATGGGTGGCAAGCCATCGCTCACATTGGTCAGAGGCGCAACAGCATGACGATTCTGAGATCTCTTGTCGGCAAATTGATTCCGGTGATTGGCTCATTCAGTTCTATGGTATGCGGACTGGTGGCAGTCGGACTCTTTCTCTTTCTGGCTGGTCGTGATCCGCTCAAAGTTTACTCTGGTATCTTCACCAGTGCCTTCGGCGACGGCTTCGCCATCGCTGAGACGCTCGTGGCCGCCACGCCCGTGATGCTATGCGCGCTTGCAGTGGCAGTCGCCGGGCGCGTCGGAATGATGAATATCGGTGTGGAAGGACAACTTCTGGCTGGTGCCATAGGCAGTACACTGGTTGCGCTTTCGCTGCCGGCAGAGACATCGCCCTGGATTATGTTGAGCGCCATGGGTCTGGCTGGTTGCATATGCGGTGCCCTGTGGAGTGCAATCCCGGCGCTGTTGAAGGTCAAGCTCGATGTCAACGAGACTATCGTTTGCCTGCTTCTGAACTATGTGGCCGCCTTGATAGTGGAATATTTGATTCATGGACCCTTGCAAGATCCGACTAATACTAGCTGGCCTCAAACACAGGCGTTTCCTCCTTCCGCAGAGCTGCTGCACATGCCAGACAGCCGTGTCCATCTGG
>CAYTDR010001474.1:0-1584 GCA_964436185.1 uncultured Candidatus Obscuribacterales bacterium
AGAGGAAACTCCTCAAGCGGCCGCTGGCAACAGCGGAAGACTTACTTAAAATCATCAACTTTGATGTTCCACACAAAGATGGTAGCCCAAAGGCTCAACAAATCAAAATCATGGAGAACAAAGCCGAAGACCACAAAGCCAGGGATAACAAAGGCGGGGCGAAAGGTTCGGACGATAGTGGACAGGAAAAGAATAGACCCGATGACCGGAAAGCCGGCGCCGTTAAGTTGGAGTCGAGAGACTTTGCGAAGTTGGGACCAGAACTTGCTCGTCGGCTTTCCTCGTTTAACAGCGTGTCGCTAATCAATAAGCCTGAAGGCAAACACTTCGAACTAACTGGAAAAGAGCCTTTTACATTGGAACTGCAACCAGGAGCTGGACTCAAATCAATCAAACTCAATACTAAGTTTGCGGCAGACATCAAGAACCTCGGTTCCAACAAGGTTGTGATTGACAATGTACAAGGACTTTCGATCGAGATACCTTCCGGAAACGATGCGTTCGGAGCGAAGACGGTCGATATAACGAGAGTGTTACTAGAGAAAACTGAAAGCGGCCAGAATGTTCTCACTATGACGACCTCGTGGCAAGCGGAAACAAAAGAACTGAAATTGGTGCTTCCTGCCGACGACGTCGGACTTAACCGCGCAGTGGAAGCGCTCAGACGTGCTTCTGCAAACAACGAATCCTCTTCAGATGATCCGCAGGCTGACAGTGACCTTTTGCGTCAAATTACGTACGGCTTGCTTGCTCTAGGCGTCTCAGCAACCGTGGCTGCTGCTACCTACGGCATTGGGAACCGTTGGAGAGCACAGGAGCCTGCTCAAGTTGGGGACAAGCCCGTGGACCAGTCCAAGGATGTAAGTGGTAATGTAGATCCGAAAGAGTTGGCCGATCGGTTGCCGAGCATGAGACCAAAGGCTGTTCCGACTCCATCATCAGCGGTGCCACCTGCACCAACTGCACGGTCAAATGAAGTGAAGCCAACTGGACAAACGTTGCCTGATCAAACTATCTACAAGGGTGAAAAACCTGCAACAGCGAAGCCGGCACCGCCGGCGGAAGTGAAGCCAGCCGAAGTGAAGCCGCCAGCCGGACACAATAATCCGGACTTAACCCTCTACGGCCTCGAGGGAGCAAAACCAATAACAGCAGAACCAGCAGAAGGGAAGCGGCCGCCTTCACCAGAGATGGCACCAACTGTGAAGCGGCCTTCCGGACAAATAGGTGCGGAGTCGGCGACTTCCGGATACCACGACGCGTTGTATCATGCGTTTGTTGACATTTTCGTGAGTGGGAACGCCGCAGAGGCGAAACCAGCCGTGGAGATAACGCCTTCACTAGCAGCAAAGCCGGCACCGCCGGCGGAAGTGAAGCCAGCCGAAGTGAAGCTGCCAGCCGGGCACAGAAATGAGTTTGCTGAGTTGATTCTCCCCGCAGAGGCGAAATCGGCACCGCCAGCGGAGGCGAAGCCAGCCGAAGTAAAGCCGCCAGCCGGACACAGAAATGAGATTGCTGAGGTGATTCTCCCCGCAGAGGCGAAACCGGCGCCGCCACCGGAGACGAAGCTGGTAGACAAAAATC
>CAYTDR010001475.1:0-1575 GCA_964436185.1 uncultured Candidatus Obscuribacterales bacterium
TAAGACGCGATCGATTAGACAATCGTGTATTGCTGAAGGCGTCGAGAAGTACTTTCGTGTGGCATCATTTCAAACGAGCAACGTTGACTAGTCCAGAAGACTGAGTTGCGATGATCCCATGTCCGGGCTCTCTCCTCCGATCGAGATAGTGTCAGCTGCAACCGTCGACGTCCACACGTGAGTTATTGCGACGGCAGTGCCGGAATAGGGGCGTGGCAATTTCTCGTATCTGATCAACACTGTCAGCTTTGCTGCTGGGTTTTTTGCGTTGATCTCGCCTGCGGTTTTTGTGTCAGTGAATCGCCAATGATTTTTTTGCAAGTAGCGAACGTAAAAGTTGTAAACCAGGTTTGGCTGATCGTTCGTGTAGAATTTCACATGCTTGGCGCGCTGTTTACACCCTTTGGCTGTCGGCATGCCGAATGTCGTCTCACCAAAAAGGGCTCCCTCTCGCAATTCTGGATTGTCCTCCGATTTCCCTGTAACGAGTCGCACGTTCGGATACGCAGGAACCAACTCCATAGGTGTCAGCCGCAGATCTCCTGGCGCGCTTGACGAAGTTCGATTGGAACTGGAACTAGAATATGAAGGGCTCCGATACTGATTCTGCGATTTAGTCGTAGCCTGCTGCTTCTTCAAAGCCTCGAATCTAGCGGTTAAGTCGGAAAACCGGGGGTCACTCCTGAGCTTCGAGAATTCATCGGCGTTGGCCGCGCTACAAAACGAATGACAGACGACAGTTAAGCAAAGTGCGAAACTCAACGTGTTTTGCATAGTTTGAAACCTCATCAGTGAGTTCTTTATACCCGCCGGGTCGATGCAAACGTTAGTCGATGAGTTTTCTCGCTGTCCCCTTTAGCCATGCGCTTTTGCGGACTTGCGATCCTGTCCAGAAGTCAACTAGATCATCAATTGCCTCATCAATAGTGGACCAGACGTGAAAGAACTCGCCAAACTGCATACGCGCTTTCCCTGTATCTGAGTCCGACTCGGAGCGTATGTCTAAGCACCAACCTCCGCGGTGCCAGCGATACAGCCGGAGAAGAGGTTTGGCAGAACTTCTGTCTGTAGGCGTGAACGAAAATTCTGTGTCGAGTTGCACGCCTTTTTTATTAGCAACTAATCCAATCTGTCGAAGTCGATCAGATGCTTCTTGTGAGAAGGCCGCCTCCGTTATTTCTTCCTTCCGGCGATCTCTGCGATTGTTTTTCGCTTCGAGTCGTAGCGAACCGAAGTCGAAAAACTCAATAATGTCTTCTAGTGCGCTATCTAGCGAATCCCAGCAATTGACGAAATCACCAGGTAGAAAACCTCCACAGCCTTCAACGCTGTAGTTCATCCAATTTTGTCCATCATTGCTGACAAGAACGATCGACGGTCCCGCGCTATGGACAACTATTTCGCCGGGCGCCGGATCGATTTCTTCATCGTCCTCGTCGGGCACCATTATACGAACACCATCAGGCCAAACGTGTTCCGACGGAAACGGCGGGTACGTAAATAGGTTGCGTGCCCTTATGCGCTCAATAGCGGATTCTGGAATCTTAGCCAAGAGAAATCCCTACGCTCAGTTAA
>CAYTDR010001476.1:0-1574 GCA_964436185.1 uncultured Candidatus Obscuribacterales bacterium
GAGTATGACCCAACGGTAGTGGAAAAGTGTGATGACCCCCATCGCAGGCTGATCGCCTGGTAGCGTTTAGTTTCCACACAAAAATGCTCCAGGAGGTCATCATGAAGAGCACATCACGTTCCAGAGACCAAGTCAACCGCAAGGCAGTAAAAGATTTTTCCGATGTCATAGGAGGAGATTTCAAAGAGGCAATTAGGATTGGCGTTCATCAGTATCTTCAAGACTTGCTTCTTCAGCTTGTCGAGGCATTGATGTCTGGAGAGATGGATGAAATCTGTGGTCCGCGCTATCAGCGAAACCCGGATCGAACACATACTCGTCATGGATTTCAACAAGGTCAGATCGTAAATAGCAACGGATCGAAAGAGCGTATCGAAAAACCTCGGGCGAGGCGAATAGACACGAATACAGAGGCGGTTTTAACCACCTACGAAGCGTTCAATGATCGTGCGGTATTAGATGAGCGAGCTCTTTCAATGATCTCAGCAGGCGTGTCAGAACGCCAGTTTCAGAACATTTTAGGCAAGGGGCTTAGCAAGAACGGAGCTAGCCGCAGTACCGTGAGTCGCAGTGTGATTGCCTCAACAATGGCGGCGCTAAAGGAGTTCGAAGAGCGACGGTGGGAACGAACCAATTTTGTCGCATTGCTGTTCGACGGTGTAAAAGTCGGTCGAACAATGGTCGTGGCGTGCGTTGGCGTAGACCTCGGTGGCAGCAAACATATTCTAGGCATACAACCGGGCGCTACGGAAAACGCGGTAGTCTGCAGAGATCTAATTCGCAATCTCATTGATAGAGGGCTCAACCCTGATGGACACTATCTCTTCGTTGTAGATGGCTCTAAAGCGTTACGAGCTGCTATCAAGGAACGATTCGGCAACGAGGCTGTGTTCCAACGCTGCCAGGAACACAAGATTCGTGATGTCGAGGGATACTTGTCGTTCAAAGACAAGAAACGGATCCGCTCGAAGATGACCGCAGCATACAACACTCGCAGCTACCAGGCGGCTTCTCAAAAGCTGCAATCCATTCGTGGTGAACTTTCAGTGATTAGCGAAAAGGCGCTTAATAGCCTCACCGAAGGACTGGAAGATACTCTCACGTTGCACAGACTCAAGATATGGGGCGGACTTCGCGACTCATTGCGAACGACCAACATCATCGAGTCTGCTTTTGCAAGTCTGCGAAAACGAACCAGCAACATCACAAATTGGCAGGAAGAGGCTCAGATCGAACGGTGGATGGCACACTGTCTCCTGAAAATCGAAGAGCGATTTAGGAGAGTACCAGGTCATCGGTCACTAACTCGGCTACGTCGTTCTTTGAAAGAAGTTTACTCTGCAAAACAAACTCCTTAACTAGCGCCAGTTCGGCTTAGAGCTAATTGCGATGCAATCGAATTCTGTCAAATTCGATTGCATCGCTTTGTTTAAAACCAGGAATATTTGAGGCTTAAAGCACAAAAAGTGCGAAAAAGGTCCAAAAGCGAAAGAAAGGTGTCCCGTTGATAGCTGATAGCATATGACTATGCCAGGCTGCCTTCAGCCTTTTTCAACTATCAACGGGACAAGCCC
>CAYTDR010001477.1:0-1338 GCA_964436185.1 uncultured Candidatus Obscuribacterales bacterium
TTCCCTGTTCCACGCTGGCCAGACGAAATCGCGGCTTGTTGTGTTCGGCCAGCCATGCCAGACCAAAGTAAACTGCAGGCGTGCTGAGCGCTCCAAGCACAGCGAGAATGATCACGACTTTGATGAAAGTTCGCATGAGAGCAAGAAGCGCTGAGAGCATACCCCTTACCGTTGTTTTCGAACATCGATCGTCGCCGTGGGAAAAAGAATTGTTTCAGCACGTCATACTTCAGCCGAAGTGGACCGAGTATTCAATTCCGTTCCGACTGAGCAAAGACATACCAACTCATTGGGCCGTTCTAGCATTACAACTTCCAAGATTGAAGGGCACTCTTGAGATTAGCGACCTCCGTTTGGAGGACTGCGGAATAGGTCGGCAGCACCGCCCTTCTAATTTGAGCGTAAATCCATATGCGGGCCGGGAGCTTGATCCGAATTGGTGGCATGAGGCTGAGCAGCGAATTGATGCAATTAGAAAAACCTCGTTGAATGTACTCGTCGTAGACAAAGCTGGAAAACCGATTCCTAATGCCGTTGTGCATGTTGAACAGAAGAGTCATCAATTCAATTTTGGCACTGCAATTTCCTCACAAGCATTGTTTGATGAAACAAAGACGGGTGAAAAATACAGAAATTACATTACCTCACTGTTCAATTGTGTGACAATAGAAAATGAACTCAAGTGGTATCATCACCCACCTCCTGAACTGTCCGTTGAAGCCAAAAGAATGCTTGACTGGTGCAAGGAAAACCATTTAAGAGTTCGGGGTCATTATATATTGTCTCCCCGTCGGTCACTCCTGCCAGCTGACATTCGTGCACTACCTGCAGAGCAGCTGAAGGGCATCATAAAGGAGCACATTCAGCGGTATCTTTCCTACTTCAAGGAACCCATCTACGTTTGGGATCTGATCAATGAAGCGTCCTTCCAAGCTGACTTGGTTGATGAATTGGGACCTGATCTGATGAGCGACACATTCAAGTGGGCCCACGAAGTAAATAGCGAGGTCTTGCTCGCTTACAACGATTACAACGTAATAGCTTCTCCAGGGCTCGTACCAAAAGAACAACGAGAGCGAATTCTTGGATTTGCCAAACACTTGAAGGAAACCTCTCCGATCAGCTCGCTAGGAATTCAAGCGCATATGACGCTCCCCCTTCCCAGAGGAGACCTGATCTGGACTATTCTCGATGAATTCGAGCAAGTTGCATTGCCCATAGAGATTACCGAATACACACTGCCGACATGGGACGATAAGCTTCAGTCAGATTACCTGAAGGAGTTTATGACCGCGATATTTAGCCATAATGGCGTCAAGAGTTTTGTTCTGTGGGGAT
>CAYTDR010001477.1:1348-1573 GCA_964436185.1 uncultured Candidatus Obscuribacterales bacterium
TGGCAGGGCAATCATTGTGCAGGAGCTCGAGGCGGAGGACTGATAAAGACAAATTGGTCACCACGTCCCGTCATCTCGATGTATAGAAATCTTGTCTTCAAACACTGGTGGACAGATGAGTCCCACAAAACTGATTCTTTGGGTAAATCCTCATTCCGAATCTTTCTAGGAGACCACGATGTTTCGGTGAGAGTTCGAGGAAAAGAAATAGGACAGTTCAAAGTC
>CAYTDR010001478.1:0-1568 GCA_964436185.1 uncultured Candidatus Obscuribacterales bacterium
GTCAATGGGCAAGCCCTCTTGGGCTATGTTTGTCGGTGGGGAAAAGTGCCTTTTACACGAAATACAAAAAGCTCGTTCGGCCCCGTCAAGAGCCGTAGTAGAGCCGCTCTGGCGCTTGCGGTGACCGTGTCGGTCTCATCGCCTGGAATCGCGCTTGTCTTGACGCTTCTTTCGACGCCGGCGCCTGTTCAGGCTGCGGATTTCAGTCGGGCAAAGCGAATTATCGTTCCGGCTTCGGCGATTCAGCGTCACGGAGACATAGACACCTACAACGGAAGCGATACTTCGTACGTCGGGTCCAGTTATGCATCGCCATATCAAACCAGCCCATCGACAGGATCGTCGGACTACAATGTCAGCCGTTCAAGCAAGAGCGGATTAGTTCCACCGCCTCCTCCAATGGCTCCCAGTCTTTTGTCTCCAAGCTTGGTCACGCCGACTCTTTCTTCTGCCTTCCAACCAAATTCGTCGAACTCCGGCTATTCCGAGTCGATGAGCGGTGGAGGCAGACCAGTCAAGCAGGTGAATGCAGATCCACCGAAGAAATCACTTGAGCGCCACGAATCGAAATCCAGGGAGAACAAAGCGCACTCTGAGAAATCCTCTGCATCTCACACTATCTCTCATGCCAACAAGCTCATGCAGGACGGAAAGCTGGAAGAGGCGCATGAATTGTTGGAGCGATATCATAAGTCGTATCCGCAGAACGCTGAGATCAAATCTAAGCTTTCCGATGCCAATCTCATGCAAGCCAAGTATTTCCTTCGCCAGGATAATTACATCGAAGGGGCGAACCATGCCAGACAGGCTCTGTTTTACAAGAGCGGAAACGTCGAGGCCAAATCCGTTCTCTCTCAGGCTCTAAAGCACCAGGGAGTGAATGACCTGGATGTTAATCATCGTCTCGCTCAAGCGCACTTGCTGTTATCTCAGGGCAAGTTGAACGAAGCTCATGCCGAGTACACTCAAGCCAACGCTATTCAGCCGAATGTCGATTCTCATATCGGGCTTGGCAACGTCGCATTGCGTTCCGGCAATATGGAAGAGGCGCACACACACTACACAAGCGCACTCGAGAAGAACCCGAACTCCGCAGCCGCTCACAGGCAGATGGGGGCGTTGAAGTATCTGCAGAAAGATTTGGTGTCAGCCAACTCTAGCTTGAGCAAAGCGCTCATACTCGATTCGAAAGACGACCACGCCGCCAAAATGCTCACCGATCTGTGGCAGCGTCAGGTTTCAGCCAGACCGAACGAAGCTAATTCTCACCTGGGATTGGCGCGAGCGTATCAATTGTCGGGCGACTTGAAGTCCGCCCAGAGCGAATATAAAACAGTTGTAAAAATAGATCCCAGTCACCCCAACTTGCCTGCTGCTCGTGAGAGTTTTAAATGGGCGATGGCGCACCAGGAAGCGGACACTGCACTGCAAGCGGCTAAAACGCTGGAGTCGAACGGAGCATTGCTCGATGCCTATCAGAAAGCAAGTCAGGCCGCCGCGATCAGCCCGGGATCGAAGTTTAAACTGTACCAGGCATCTCTTGCCGAACGGCTTGGCTATCGCTCCCA
>CAYTDR010001479.1:0-1564 GCA_964436185.1 uncultured Candidatus Obscuribacterales bacterium
GAATCAGCAATGAACGTAGCCAAAGGACTGGGCGTCGGATTTGGCGGACCAACAGCGGTCCACCTGATCGGTACCTTCGCGATCAACAACTACGGTGGTCTCGGCGGCGGTCTATAACCGGCTCCTGCTCAAAGTTTTTTGTCGAACGGCTCGGAAAGGATCGGAAAGGAAAGGCATGATCGGCGTCAGCAAGATGCCGATCTCCATTCCTTCCACCAATCTTGAGCTTTCGACTGAGGATCCCAGGGAATCATTCCAGCCGATTCGTCCCGGTCCAGGTGACTGGTGATGATCAGGCTGAGCACAAAAGAACAAACAACAGACGAACAGCACAGGGACAGATCCAGGATGGATCCGCAGTTCCTGCAAATGGTCGTATATGGCACGTGGAGGAATGTCGTATACAGACAGTGATATTGCGCTTAGCTAATGAATTTAACCGCACGCTTGGAGTAATCGAGAGACACTAAGCACGCACAATAAGATCGAACGAATCGTACTTAATACTAAAAGGAACATATTCTCAGAATAGTCAATTTGACCGAACCGTTAGCAAGGGCAATCCGCTGGAAGTCTCCACCGGGGCGTCCCAAATACAAATTCCAGGGCGATGTTTGACGATTGTCAATGAAGAAGCTGAGGAAACGGCAAGGTTGTTTGAAAGAGCTTAGGGGGGATCTTCCCATGAGGGTGGGAGATCCCCCGCTTCTCAGTTAGGGCCCGAATTTCGTACTATCTTGAGTGTTCGACACAGCGACTGCTCGTTTGGCAGAAGAATGAAAAAACACTCCACCCTCACTCCAGCTAGTTTGAAAAGTCTCTTAAAAAGAGGCAGCCTTCTTCTGGTGGTGGTCGGTCAAACAATATATATAGGTTTGCCGGCTCAGGCGGAACAGTCTCTCCTTCTTGCTCAAACAAATTCAGAAGCCTCTCCCGAACGCAACTTGATGGTGCCACCAGAAGTGATACCGCTCGATTCAGACGCGGTCGGCAAGTCGGTGGGAAATCAAGCCAAAATCAGAGAGTTCGTCATGGGTGCTACGACCGGACACCTTTCCGGAATCGAAGCTCCTGATGCAGCAAGCGCCAGCATGGATATGAACGCCCAGTCTGGAACGCAATCAGCAAAACACATTCGCCAGGCAGCCATCAACTCGTTGATGGGACACAAAGAACTGGCAGCTCAAACTGCACAGTTCCAGCCTCTGGCTCCCCAGGGCGGCGGCCTTGGTCTTCCTCTAATGGATCCGAATCAACAAACGTTCGGTCAACTTTCCGGTCAGCCCGACTGGCTTTCCGGTGCGGATCAGGGTCAATTGACGGCATTGGGAAATGCTGCTCAATCGCAAACTCTGACAGCAGGCTCGAGATCACCACGTGTCCTGCATGATATCCGCCGCGCAGGAGCTTCCAACAATGTATCCGGTGCAGCAGCGTTAGGCGCAGGACTGCTCTATGGCGGTTCTGTCCGTCGTCCAAATTCACTTCTCGGACTCGGTATCACAGGCCTGACTCTGACTGGATTTGGTGTGCGTCAAGGTTTTCGATTCTAAGGTTTAGACGA
>CAYTDR010001480.1:0-1564 GCA_964436185.1 uncultured Candidatus Obscuribacterales bacterium
CTTGCACCAGAAATGGACGCTCAGCCTGGTGACGGACAAGGAGTTTGTAACCGCAATCCTTAGAGACGGTCCGGTCTTTCCTTCCTTGTTCGGCATGTTTTTCGCCGCCGCAGGCAAGGTTCCCGGCTCGACCGACTGGAGGGTTCTCGAGGTCGTTCAGTCAATCATCCATGGTCTGTCCGCCGGACTGGTGTTTCTTATCGCCCGCCAATTGGTGGATAACTTTATCATTCAGGTCACGACGCCCACGCAACTGTCGGGTGCTCGCATGAACACCACATTTGGTGCTCGACCAGCCGAAACTGCAGTCGCGACTTCGAGCGTCGCGACTGAAACACAAGACACAGAATCATCAGGCGCCAACCGAGTCGATGCCAGTTCGCTAATCAATTGGTTGCCTGTCGTGTCCGCCTTCTCCTGGGCCGTCTACCCGGCAGCAGTAATCAATTCGGGACGTTTTTACACCGAAACTCTCCTGGTTTTCGTCATGCTTTCGCTGATATCGATAGCGGTGAGCCAGGGCCGCAATCTGGGGCGCGCCATTCTCATGGGCTTTCTGACCGGAATTGTTGTCTTGATGAAGCCGGCATTGATACCGGCGGCGATTGCTTCGATTGCTCTATCTGCCGTTCAAGCAGAGAACCGAATCAGATTTGTTCTAGCAGTCGTTGTCGCATGCGGACTGACGCTCGCACCCTGGGCGACCTATACTTACCAGGTTTCAGGAAAGGCTCAGTTCACAACTCCACGGAATGCCGGATACAACATCGCCATGGGCATCGACACGGAAGTAGATGGCTGTGTGGTATCTCCGACCCCTCCACTAACGCATCTGTTCTGGTCTGATAAGCAGCCCATCTACGCAGTGGCCGCTCAGTGGAAATGCCATACGTTGGACTGCCTGAGAATGACTTGCAGAAAGATAACCCGACAGTTCAGCTTCCCGTGGAACGACCTTCGACAGAGTTATTTCGGTCTAGACAGCACCATCCAACAGGGCATTCATCTATTCTTGATTTTGCTTGGTGCAAGCGGACTGTTTCTCGGTGCCGCATTACACCGGGTCGACCGTAGAGCCCTACCCCTGGTGGTTTGCTTGTTCTGGATAGGGTCAACATTCGTATACTTGATGTTCGAAGCTAATTCCAGATACGGCTTCACTTTAATGCCGCTCTGCGCAGCGCTGCTCTCCATTACCTTCGCCGGATTGCTAATGTCCGCCCGACCCACCAGGTCTCTGGTCTGTCCCATCATAGCAGCTCTACTCGCTGCTGCTGTTCTCACTGCCTTCATATATAGTGCCGATAGTTTCACAAGACTCGGTCAACCTGCCGAAATAAGCTATGAACTCAAACCCGGGATGTCTCTAGTCAAAACGATCGACATGAAGGCAGTCGGCCCACCTGCCGGTCAATTCCAGGCGTTGATTTTCGTGGACGGTAAGAAGGACGTCGAGTCTGCCGCACTGGAAATCAACGGTCACAAAGTTGAACAACCTTTGCGCCATTTGCGCTACTTCGTCACCGACAAGTACATAGAGTTTTACGTCTTCCGCGAACTGGGT
>CAYTDR010001481.1:0-1562 GCA_964436185.1 uncultured Candidatus Obscuribacterales bacterium
CAATCCCGGCCAGTTCTTTGTCGTAAGCATCATAAAAACCGCTGGGAAGCAGCGAACGGTTGTCCTGCGCCAAAGGCATGTTGACGAGAAGCACCTTGATGTTCCGCTCGTTGGCGAGTGCCAGCAAGCTCTTGAGGAAACTCAACTGAAGCGACATGTGCTCGAGCGAGATGCCTTTGTAGCGTCGTGCATACTCATCCTTGCTCGACTTCCATCTCTCGTCCAAAGTGCCACTAAGCATGAAGCCTGCCGCCTGAGTCTTCGAGGCTGGTGCAGCCTGGCTATTGGGAAGAGCCTTGAGATACAGTTTGTTGATAACTTTGTCGGTTTCTTTTTGCAGTCGCCATCTGCGACCGTACATAAAGAAAGTGTGCGATAGGAGAAAGTCTGCCTTGTTTTCGAACGTAGGCAAATAGAGGTCGGCATACTGTCCGAGATTGGAAAGATTGACCATGCGCTCGAAGGTAAAGGTGGACATGGGGCTCGGCAGGTCGCTGTCATAGAAGTCCCGCGGCGCCACGCCAAGCACCACCAGCTCCGGCTTCTTCTCACCCTGTAGAATCTCTTTTACATATATATAAGCGTCGGAAGCCATCGAGCCGAAAACACTCATGTTGAGCACCACTGGCGAGGCAACTACATCCTTGAGCCCCTTTTCCAGGAGATGCGAACGGTGGTGATGAAAAATGTCCGGCAGATTAGGGTTCCCATCTGCATCAGCGGCCCAGAACGGATACATCATGAGCGACGAACCGAGAAGCACCACATCAGGCTGCATACTCGGAGATTGCACCGCACAGAGTCTCAGGTCGATGGAGCCCGTTCCACTCCAGATGTCGTTGGAATGCCGTTTGCTTCCCGTAGTAAATTGTAGGACAAGATTAACCGAAATAAACAATGCCATCGCCCAGAGGGCCGCGTTTACCACCGGACCAAGGCTTTTCCGAGGAGTTACGCTCTCTCGTTTTTCAACTGATGGCTTAACTAGGGTCTCAACCATTTATCCGTCCGCAAAAGATTCCATAACCAGCCTGAAGATTTCTCCAGACCATAATTCTAGGAGGAAGATCGCTGTTCATTATGACAACTAACTTAGACTCGGCAAGTCATTCAATTTTGTGAATGAAAGTGCGCTGCCACGGTCTGCATTGTGTGAGTTTTTTCACTATTCCTACAAGAACCGTTGCAAAGAAGGAAAGACAGGGGACCAGCACTTTCTGGCAACTATGAACTCTCCAGTCGTCATTGAGTGAGCGTGCAGACCACTGGAAATGGTGGAGACGAATTTAAGATAATGATCGACAACCGCAGCCAAGATGAAAAGTTCTCAAGGTGCGTTCGATGACAGACCGCCATAATTGGCTACATGACAAAGTACAAAAAGACGTTTAACCCGATTGCTGCCGAATCTCAGATGGATCGCCCGCTGACAGGCGGGGAACCGTTCAGTACGCGTAGCGCCAATCCGTTTAGAGCTCCTCGCGGCGTCAACCACTCGATCGCTCCCTACGGTGAGAATGACAATAATCCTCTCACGCGGGGCTCCAACATCGACTGGGCGT
>CAYTDR010001482.1:0-1556 GCA_964436185.1 uncultured Candidatus Obscuribacterales bacterium
TTGAGAACCTCAGCTCTTTGGTTACTTGAATCTCATAGTCTTGAGTGCCGATTTATAGCTGCAAATTATAATTGTGATATTTTTTTCTAGTCTATACAGGACTCTAATCGTGCCTAGCCAGTCCTGGCTGGGGTTTCAGGCTTGAATATATCCATGTTGTATTCGATCGAGTGCTCGGATATTACTGGCGTGCCGTTTGTTGAATATGCGAATGGGGCTAATTTGGTTAACCGCTGGTGGTGTCATGCCGGTTGTATCGAATAGAATCTGTTGTATTATTGATGCACATTCCGTCCTGTGGTATGGACTGCTCTTTATCCTTTGAGCTCGTCAGGAAAGGGCGCATCAAAATGCTGGAATCTTTGGTACTGCATATAACACCAGGTAATTTTTCGTGTTCGAATACGACAATTCAGGCGATCGAAATGAATTCAAGGATGAGTCATTCGCTGTGGCACGGAAGCCGGAGATATTGCCCATCTCTCAAAGGGCGGGAAAAACAGACCAAGATGTAACTGAAATCCTTGCCGATTTGACTTTATATGCTGATGAGTCCTCGCTATGTGTAGAAGATGATTTCGACGCTGAGTTTACTGATTCGGATGACGATATTATGGCTGCGCTGGCGGCGGCGAAGCGGCTTGGCATCGTAATTGAAGTGCCGAGCGAGATGTGTCAAGAGAGCGAACATCCAGCTCGCCAGGTTAGTTTCGATTTACGGACTTCGAGTGAAGCGACAGCCGAGAGAGCAATCATTCCCGATCGGCCAAAGAAAATAAGTGTACCGACCTATGACAGCTCAACACTTAATCAAGCCGGCGTCAGATTCAAGGTTTTAAGTGAAGGTAATCCGGTCAACATCGAGTCATTGAAGATCAGCAACGAGCGTAGCTCGTTCTTGCATCTCTTTACCAATCGGTTTGCTAGTTTAGTGAAGCGTGGCAGAAAAGCAGACTGGAAGAAAACCAGTCAGTTTCACTTCCTTACTGACGAGGAGATTCTGACTTCCATAAAGGGCAGCACGGAATTCACGCGCGCCATTCAAGCGGATGTGAAAACTCAGATAGCTGCAATCACGCTTGATGCAGACAGCTATTACAAAACCAAGGAAGGTCTTACCAAGCTGAGAGAATGTCTGCGCTCCATCGAGCTGGGTGAGTTAAAGCTATATATGATGGCCGACAGCGGTGAGCGGCAGCTGATGATATTTTTCCGCAAGCCTGTATCGTCGTCGCGGCTTTCTCGTTTATTGTCCTCCTGGTTGCGCCGCAACGGGATAGTACCCGGCACTGCTGGTGTCGACATCTTTCCTGGTAGCAAGGCTCTCCGAATTCCGTTACAACCAGGCTTTTCATGGATTAACGATGACGGGCAAATTATTGCCAGCCGTGACGAGATCTCGCTGGAAGCCGCGTTGGCTCTTTTCTTCGCTGATTTCGAAAGAACTGCCGCTGATGGGGAAGAGCTAATTAACAGGCTCGATCACATAGTCAAGCTGGACCATCTGGTAAAGAAAGACTAGGACGGAAAAACGGACCTAGTCGGACTTACTCACA
>CAYTDR010001483.1:0-1556 GCA_964436185.1 uncultured Candidatus Obscuribacterales bacterium
TTGCAGCGGTACATACGACACCTGCCTGCGGCTGGAGAGTTGGTCATTTATGACCGGAGTTGGTATAACCGGGCAGTCGTCGAGTATGTGATGGAATTCTATGGGACCAAGATAGCTTGTGAAAATCGTCGGCGCTTTTTTGAATACTGTTCGCAATTCGAACGAGAGTTGGTAAAAGACGGAATATTTCTCGTTAAATTTTGGTTGGACGTCAGTTTCGACGAACAACAATTCAGAATCGAAAGGCGACTTGCCGATGCTATGAGATTGTGGAAGCTTAGTCCAATAGACATCAGGTCGTCACGACTATGGAACGAGTATTCTACGGCGTTAAACGAAATGCTGAATTACACCAGTAGCGATGAGCCTGGTTTGCGCTGGAGCTTTATTGACTCAAATGACAAGCTAACAGCTCGATTGAACTGTATTACCCATTTGCTAAGCGAGATTCCCTATGAATATGTTGAAAAGCCAGTCTCGAACGACTTGTTATTTGATATACAAGCCTACCGATATCTGAAAATGGATCGTCCTGTTTCAATCGACAAGAACATTCGGCGACCACCAATCGAGGGGGTAATAGAAGTAGCACAAGACTAGTATTTAAATTTCAAATCCAAATTCCCTGATGCAGTAGAAGTGCCAACAGAGGACCACGACAGAGAAGCAAGATTTAAAGCCTTTGCGGAAGATTCCTTGAGTTCAATTTCCCAAGAGCCTGACAGCGCGACAAAAGCAGCCTCTGTAGCTAAGATTGCGATCCTATATGTCAAAAACGGGGAATTGGAAACCGCTGAAAAGCTCCTCAGAGAATCTGTAGACATGCTCGACCGCCTAGGTATGGAAATGAGCACAGAGGTTGCTGAGCTACTCCCATTTCTCGCGAGTTCTTGTTTCGACCTGGGGAATACAGCAGAAGCAGAACAGCTATTCAAACGAGCCTTGGACATTGTTGAAGCTGTCTCTGGAAAAGAGAACCGTCAATTCGCCGATCTTTTGGCGAGTTTGGGGTCAATTCATGCAGCGAAAGGAGATTATGTTAGCGCAGAGCAGGCGCTGGTAGAATCAGTGAAACTGTTTGAAAAGGTTGACCAGAATGACGAGCGATACCCGACGGCGCTTCAAAGTCTCGGAGACGTGTATTGGTCGCAAAAAAATTGGCAGGCTGCTGAGGAGGTGTATCAAAAACTGCTGGCGGTGCTTAGGAAAATTGCTGATTCGGATCACATCAGCCTTCATCAAGCGAAAATGGGGTTAGCGAGTACCTATGTACACTTGGAACGCGATTCTGAAGCAGCTGATATAATGAAGCAATGTATCGTCAAGATCTAGCGAACTTATGGACATGTTCATCCAAAGCTTGCTGAGACCCTAGACGACTACAGCTTTGTATTAGAATTAATGGGAGAGGAAGATGCATCGAAAGACGCCAAGAAAAGGGCTGGAGAGATTCGATCTAAAGTCGAGCAAGAACACTCTTGAACCCAAAAGGTTACTCTTCGCATGGGACACAGAAAAAAAGCACGGTCATCAGCAGCTCTTTCCCCACATCGTTT
>CAYTDR010001484.1:0-1555 GCA_964436185.1 uncultured Candidatus Obscuribacterales bacterium
GCCAGGATATTCATCGATATAGGTAGACGGGATGCCGCAGATTTCATAGACACTGAGACGACTGGCGATGTCTTTGCTCGATTTTAGCAGCACCGAAAAAACACCGCTCAGGTGTCCCTTCTCCCGCTCTAACTCGAACGGAGTAATTCCTCCCTTCACATAGTCATCCACAATCTGTTTAACCAGGCTCCTTGCCTTTGCCAGATTCTTCGGATTGACGGAATACTTGATCGTCCACGGTGCAAACGATTGAGTAGGATCTTCAAAAGATGAGGAGATACCATAGGTGAGACCATGTTCGTCACGCACAGGCGCAAGTCTGGTGGCAAAACTGTCGTAGCCCAGAGCAGCGTTGGCGAGAACGGCCGCATAATATCGTTTGTCGTGAATGCTGATAGGAACAGGTCTGCCAATTCGTACATCAACGTTGGCTTTATCAGGCAATGGAATAACGACATCTTTTCCAGCTTCGATCTTGTTGATGTCGTTTTCACTCAAGGCAATCTTGTTACGCTCACGTCCGGACCAACCGGAGAAGTTTTTCGAGCACAACTCCCTGACTTCGGACATCGTGGTATCACCGACGAAGACCAGGACGGTATTGCCGGGGGTGTAGTTAGAGCGATGAAAATCTACGATGTCTTTCCGTTTTATCGCTGCCAGCTCGTCTACCTGGTCCTGGAAGGTCTTCTCGTAGAAGCCGTGATTGGGCTTATAGAGGTTGGAAAGAAGATGGTTCCAAGTGACTTCGCCGGTATCGGACATATCTTCGCGTAGGTCCGACTCTCTCAGCTTCTTCTCCAGCTGCAATTCTTTGGCTGGGAAAGTAGGTTTTGTCAGTACGTCGGCAATGATTTCGACGAACTCCGGCATGTCTTCTTTGACAATCTCCGAATCGAACTCCATCAAAAACGTGGAAGAATAGAAGTCGAGCTCGCATCCCATACTTTCGAGTGCGTTAGCAAGCGATTCCTTGGTGTATTTGCTCGAGCCTTTATTGATTGACTCAGCGACAAGAAAAGACGTTTGACTTTTATCCTGCGTACCGAAGTAATCGCCCGCCAACATTTTGCCTGAAATCGCCACTGCACCGGTGCCTGGTAGAGAGAGCACCATCAAGGTGAGACCGTTGTCCAGGACTTGCTTCTCCACCTGCCTGCCGATATTGATCTGATGAACAGGCTTTCTTACCCGGACATTTTCGGCAGACGGTTCTGTCGGTCTGGTGGAACTGGGTTTGGTATCAGTCTCCTCGGCTTGCTCATCACCGCCGGCGGCCTTCGCCTCTGGAGAGTCCGTGTATGCATGCGTCTCTCCGCCGGATACTTTGGCATCCTTTTCATCTGCTTGTTCCTTTTTGGGGAAGTAGTAGCCGACGGTAAGATTGTCATCCATGTAGTATTTCTTGAAGACGCGCTGAACCTCTTCTTTCGTCACTTGCTTGACTTTGCTCGGATACTCGAGCCACCAGTTCCAATCTGCTGCCGACAACGCTTCAGTCAGTTGACTGGAGAGGCTGAGCGGATCGGTGGCGGACAAAGT
Organism: uncultured Candidatus Obscuribacterales bacterium; assembly: GCA_964436185.1. Lineage (GTDB taxonomy): Bacteria > Cyanobacteriota > Vampirovibrionia > Obscuribacterales > Obscuribacteraceae > CAYTDR01. The sequence continues at coordinate 1,543 of CAYTDR010001484.1, forward strand.
GTGGCTCTTGATC
>CAYTDR010001485.1:0-1554 GCA_964436185.1 uncultured Candidatus Obscuribacterales bacterium
GCGCTCGTCATCGATGATGATGTCACCACCCTCGGTACTGACCTTCAGGGAGTTTCAGTAAAACTCCTCTGGGTCTTGTTGTTGCAGATGTTTCAGTTTTCGTAGCAAGCATCATTGAATCAGGTGAGGAGGCTAGTAATGCGAAGTCTGGCGCGATTCCTGAGGAGACAATAGGATTGCGAGACGCGGCAAGTGCACCGATTGCGGAGAAAGTAGAGAGGATTGCGGAGGATGTTGAGCGGAAGAGCGGCCACTTCTTACTACTGAAGAAGCCGTACAGGATGATTCTACGCAGCGATACCCGAACCTCTGGTATCGATTTCGGTGCCTTGCAAAGTTGGAAAACGTTCTCGCTAAATGGTGTCATTCCTGACTCCAACAGGAGATCTAACGCAAGCGCTACTGTTTCCTCGCCTTCCATGGCGGCATGATTGAGAATGCGCAAATACTCTTTGTCTGCCTTTTCATCATCGTGTCAAAACAGTGCATCGTAGGCTCTTCTAAAAACAACGCGGGGATAAAGTTCTTCCCGATACTGATAATTGCGGAAGGCTCCTGGTTTTCGAAGTAGGTGAAAAATCAAATGGCGATAATTGATACACTTTTCGCCTTTCGGTTTTGACTAGATGTCGGTTGTAGTAAATTCGCATTGTTTCAGAGTCAAGTAACGCTTTCAGTTTTTGTCCGATGAATCGACTTGGAACGGAGTAAGTTGCGCCTTCGATTGAAACGGTGCTCCAGCCTGACACGGTAAGCGAGTGCTGTCGTGGCTCGTACCAAACCTCTTTCGAAGGTTGCTTCAATACTTTCAGTTCTTCAGAAACGCGCTCCCGTTTTGAGTCTCTCTCCGCGACCGCCTTTTGCACAAAACAATCGTAATCTTCGACAGTCCTAAAATCACGACTACGTCGCATCATCAAGCGTTGGTCTAGAGCATTTTTTAGCAGGTCGTGGCTTTTCTCGACCGACCCGTTTTCGTTTGAACACCCAGGATTGTTTGCGCTTGGTTGGTCTCACATAGTAGTGCGAAAGAAAGTGTTCCCACCTGGTTTGGAAGACGTGCTTCTCACCTATCGGAACAGCCGCCGCCAGATTATCTGTTCGATGTTCTTCTGCCACCGCTCCTAGTGCTCTTACTGCTCGGCTGTAACCGCCTGTTAGAGTTTCAAAGCTTTCAGTGAAGCAAATCCAAACAAACTCCCAGCGAGAGAATGGAAGCATGAAGTGATAAAGCATGTGTCGGAACGGCTCGCCGGCAATCGTCACCATAAGGGTGTTGCGTGCGTATAATCGCTCTGGCTCTGCTTTCCCGCGATAAGGTTTTGTCGGAACATAATGTCTTTTCGCTCCGGACCTTCTAAAACGCGCCAATCATGAACCCGTCTCCTAAGCGTTCTCACCTGCCCAGCAGTAAATTTTGCTGGATATGTTTCAAGCAGATATTCCATCAAGGTTTGCGCTTCCATTCCGGGCTCTCTCTCCAGCATGGTCTTTAGCTCAACCCAAACCTCCGAAAAGGGATCCTGACGAGTACGCCAAGTGCGATCCTCAGGT
>CAYTDR010001486.1:0-1553 GCA_964436185.1 uncultured Candidatus Obscuribacterales bacterium
AACCCACACCACCCACCACCGCGGCGAAGGCAAACAAGAAATGTAGGTAGATGAAGGAGAATTGGATGGTCTCCAATGACTTGTGCAAGCGAAATCCAAAAACGCCCATATTGAGCGGAGCACTGGAAAGAAGCAAGATCGCGATTCCAAGAGAGCCAAGGGCAATTGCGAGCCAGCCTTTACGTTCCGGAATCCTCCACTTCTGTAATGCGCGCAACTTCTCCAAAGCCAAAGAGCAAAGCATGTAAGAGCCGACAAGGCCCCCCACTCCCAAGAGGGACATAAAAATACGCATCGTCATCTCTGAAGCATCGGATGCACAAACCATGCCAATTAAAAAATATCCGAATACTATCGGTACAGCGACCAACAGACCGAGAACCGCTTTCGTTGTGAAAATCGGTTTCTCCTTTTTGGCTCGAGTATACTTAGCCGGTTGTTTACCGTCTCTAACGGTCTCCAGCTCCTTGAGCAGCTCCTCCACCGATTGATAGCGGTTCGACTGATCCTTCTCGAGACAACGCAGAACAATATTTTCCAGCTTCTCAGCGACCTTATCCCGCTTCTTGAGCTCTGGCGAAAACTCCGGCGCCTCTTCATTAATATGTTTGATCACGAGTTGGATCGGATTAGCACCGGCAAACGGTGCCTTGCCCGTAAGCGTTTCGTACATGAGGCAGCCAAAAGAGTAGATGTCGGACGTCTGATCGAGCATGAACCCCAGGCACTGCTCCGGACTCATATAATCCGGACTGCCGAACACCTCGCCGGTCTCTGTCAGATTGTGCGTCTCTCTGTTGGCTGTAGGAAGAGCCTTGGCAATGCCGAAGTCAACGATTTTTACCTCATTTGTCTCCCCATCCTCTGCCCGCGCCAGAATAATGTTAGTAGGCTTGATGTCTCGATGAACAACACCGCATTCATGTGCATGTGCCAGCCCATGCCCAATCTGGAGAAAAATTTCCAGTGCTTGTGCACCAGGGATCGCTCCCTGCTCCTTAATTTCCTGCGACAGACTGTGCCCGTTGAGAGCATCCATTAACAAAAAAGGAGAACCGTTGGGCAGCCGATCGTGACCATAAACGGCTACCAGATTGGCATGAGAAAGTTTCGATGCCGACTCGACTTCCTGCTCGAACCTCTTCAGTGCAACAGGGTCCTTAGCCAACTCCGGTTGCAGAACCTTGGCAGCAAATGTTCTTCCCAACTGGCGGTCTACCACTCGATAGACAGAGCCCATGCCACCTTTGCCGATCTTGTCCAAGAGCTCATAGCGCTCACCGAAATCAGGAAGAACAACAGGCTCTTCATCACTAGATACTACCGGCGATACTGGCTCGTCTACTCGCTCACCGGATGCAGTACCATCTCGAATCACAGTCTCGGCTTCATCAGCCTGCACATCAACAACTATTCGTGTTTTTTCCAGCTCCTTCTCTTTGGACATATGTGCAGCCCTGCTTACCTGGAGAACCGAATGAGCTTATTGTCATTGTCAATGGTGAACTGTCTTCTACCGAAGAAGTCCTGCCCTAAAAGACCATATGGAATCT
>CAYTDR010001487.1:0-1551 GCA_964436185.1 uncultured Candidatus Obscuribacterales bacterium
TGCAAGGAACTTTTTCAGTTGTGCCTCTTGTCTCGCTAACAACTTGAAATTGGGCGGGTTGTACAAACGCCTGTATACGCCAAGATCCTTCAGTTTGTTCTCACCTGGCTCTCCGAGTTTAGTTCGTGTCCGCGCCGGGAGTTTAGGGTGACCTGAAATCTGGCAAGCCAGATCTGTAGACCATCCGCGCACACGAGCAATGAATTTTTTCAGATGATGCTCTTCGCTTTCAGACCAGGTCGTCAGCGCGTCTTTGGAGGTGCCTTTGGGAAGGGAGATTCCATCTGTGTTTTGGTATTCTCGAAGATAGAACTGCGCGGGAGTATCTGTCTCCGGCACCATCGTATTGTCCAGGAAATCTCTTGGTGCAATGGCACAGACAGCCATCTTCGGATGCTTGCCGGCCTTGACGATCGTTTCGAACACGCCAGCGTGATCGGACATTATGGATGATGCAATACCAAGATTGGCTATGGACGCCTTGACTCCGGCTTTACCCAAGAGATGCTCCAAATAATTCGATCTCGAATATTCGGGAAAACGCTCATAGTAATACCAATCATCGAAGCAGTCCTTCAAACCTGCCAGTCGATCGTCGCAACGAACCGACGGATGCAAAATGAGAGAGGAACCCAAGATTACGATATCCGGATTGGCACTCGAGCCCAGATAGTCGCTGAGTTTCGAAACAGCGCTGCGATAGTTGGGAGGAACGCCGTCAGCCGGATCGAGGAATCGGGACGGAACAGACAACATGCCCATACCACCGACGACGAGCAGAACCATGAACAGGACAAAGGAGCTCCTCGAGACACGTCTCAAGCAGCTTACGCGAGTTCTGGTCTCCGGGCTGTTGTCTGTTGGCTCTTGTGAGCAGTTCATGTGCAAACCTGAAGTTCTTCAGTTTTTGGCTGGGCGCTATATAGAATGGCAGATGCTATCACCTCGGTTAGCGCAGATCCAGCGCATATCGATGGAACAGCCTCAATGCTGAACACCTTTTTAGGTTGCCAAAGGTTCGTTTCATTCAGGTACCATTTATAGCGGCAACATCTGGTAGTTTTTTTATGCGATCGAAATCCCTGATAATCGTTCTTATACTTCTAACCATAAACTGTAGCGGTGTTTACTCACAATCGACATTATCTGAGCTGGAACAGGCGAGACTAGACCTGGTCACGAAAGAACAGACATTGAGTAAGGCGCGAGAAGGAGTGCAGCAGAGGGTAGACAGATTGAAAACCTCACTGCATGCTCATGAACGCCGGCTCGAATCGATGAGTCTGCGTCTTGACGAGATCAAGAAGGCGATAATCGACGTTGATCAAAAGATCCTGCAGGCGCGAACGCGCTGAGTAGCGCAGTCTTTGCACTCTTCTTGAAGCTTGTGGCGGTGCAATCGTACTGCACTCGCTCGTGCCTGTGCTCGTATTCGTACTTGTGCCTGTGCCTGTACTTGTGCGATCGCATGTGTACAAACTTGTGCCTGTGCGCGTGTCCGGCTCGGGCGTGTGTGTCACGGTATGATCCGAATCGTGGGGCATGTGCGAC
>CAYTDR010001488.1:0-1548 GCA_964436185.1 uncultured Candidatus Obscuribacterales bacterium
CTCTTGTCGTGTTGCTCTGGCTCGACTGGCGTATGACGGCGGTGATGTTCGTGTCTTGAATGAAGCCAGGTTTCAGGAAAAGTTCTGACTAAATAGTGGTACTAATAGTAGTGTCGCGCGTTTTGACAGCATAGTATATAAATAAACGATCAAGATAGAAGATCAGGGCTTCCTGGATTTATATGGAACCGTTCAAACGTCGAGCTGGTGCCATTCTTGGAAGGCGGCAGCGCTTTGCCGATTGCTCGAACAAGCGGCACGTATAAGAAAGCAAGAAATGTATGTTTGATGATTGACAGGAGGCGAACCGTTTTTTATGATTCGATTAGTCTCGGTCTTGGGCAGAGCAGAAAAGTTTTGTCCTACAAATATCGAGTATTCGGGGTTCCGGCTCGAAACGCTGAAGTATACCTGTGAACCTTGCGCACTGTTGATCTGCAAAGACTCATAGAGCTGCTAGGAATAGGAAACGGTAAGATGTTAAGGAGGTTCCCCACCTGGTTTAAATCCGGGTCAAAACTCGTGAGCCAGTCCTTGGCTGAGACCTATCATTTGTGTTGTAGATCAAACTAGAGGCAGTGCGCCGTTGTCTTTTGAAGTGGAGTTGAGTTCCAGGGGCGCCACAGATCGGCTAGGTAAAATCATCGCTGAAACCCTTGAAAAGACTGCGGTCATCGCACTGAAGGGCAATCTTGGCGCCGGTAAGACGACTCTCTCAAAGGCGATTGCAAGCGGCCTTGGGGTGAGTGAAGTTGTGAATAGTCCTACGTTCACAACTATGAATGAATACCATAGCGGAAGAGTACCTATCTATCACTATGATTTCTATAGAGTGGGAGAATCGCTCCAGAAGCGTGATTCCACAGGACAGAAGGGAGAAGATATCTCGCTCGATGCGATTGCAGCGGAGTTTGAAGAAATTATCGGATCGAACTGTCTTGTGTTGATCGAATGGCCTGAGTTTTTCCTGGTAGGTAAATGTAACTTTCTAGAGGAATTGGATCACATCATTATCGACCTTGTGTTTCCCAGTGACTTAGACAAGGGAACAGACAGCGAGGAGAAGCGTCTAGCAACTATTGCATCGACTGGACCTATTTCTAGTGAGATGCTACAAAATATCGCCAGCCGGTTGACAGATTGCAACGTCAGGTGCAAAGAATAAACAGCCTGATGGTTTTCTGAACCAGAGGTAATGGACGGATCCTATTGTATTTTGTTTGCAAATGTTTTGGATTCCCTGAGCGAGCCACCATGATATACTCGGACTCCCTGGATATCTTGACAAACTGCAGCTCGCCGCTCAAACACAAGAGAATAATCAATGAGTAACAAGTCCCTCGTCATCGTTGAGTCACCTGCAAAGGCTAAGACCATAAGTAAGATCCTTGGTCGAGACTATATGGTGAAAGCAAGCGTGGGTCACGTGCGGGACCTGCCTGAAAAGCGACTGGCAGTGAATGTAAGAAAGAACTTCGAGCCCCAGTACGAGATCCTGAGCAAGAAAGAACCAATTATAAAGGAACTGAGAGAGGCAGCTAACGACGC
>CAYTDR010001489.1:0-1543 GCA_964436185.1 uncultured Candidatus Obscuribacterales bacterium
AACAAATGCAAGGTTCTATCAGGCTTTCGCGCATATCTTGACGAGCTGTTTGCTCGAATCGGGCGCAGGAAGATGGTTTTACTACTTCAATCAAATTCATACTGTTGAGGAACCGCCTCTTGACTGTAATGTTCGGCGAATGAAAGAACGACGCAAAAGCTAAGTAAATCAAGGGAACTTTGAGAAACCTTTGACGACGTCACACGTCCATTCATTCCAGTGGCTTGGAGTGTTAACATTATCAACAGGCCCCATCACAAGGAATATCATGGCAACCGCATATTCTCAGCAGAGTGACAGAGATCTCGTTCTGGCATGCCAGCGAAGAGAGCCGGAGGCCTTCGAGGAGCTTGTGAAGAGGCACCAGAAGACCGTTTATGCATTGCTGTATCAGCTAGCACCTGATTGGCAAGACACATCGGACTTGGCGCAAGAAGTGTTCATTCGCATCTGGCGCTCGATCAATAATTTGCGCAATCCAGCCGCTTTTCGTTCGTGGTTGACTCAGATCGTCACGAACCTCTTTTATGACGAATTGCGGCGACGACCAAGGAAGTTGCCAACAGTCTCAATGGACGAATCTCTTGACAGTGAGTCTGAAGACGGAGCAACTCGTGACATCCCCGATGATTCTACTCCGCCGGATGAAGGTCTTCTCAACAAAGAACTTTCTGAGGTGATTCGACAAGCAATGATGAAATTGCCGGAACAGTTTCGGACAGCCATCGTCTTGAGGGAAGTAGAGGGGTTAAGTTACGAAGAGATTGCAGTTATAACCAAGACCGAAATGGGTACGGTTAAATCCCGAATCGCTCGGGCTAGGTTGAAATTGCAAGAGATGCTCCGCCCTTATCTAGACAAGAGCGCTGAGTCCACTCAGGAGGTCTCTACATAATGGCAACTTGCGCAAACTACCAGGAAGATCTTTCCGCTTTACTCGACGACGAGCTGAAGAACGATGAAAAGGTCGGGCTGGAGACGCATCTGACGGAGTGCAAAGATTGTGCCGTCAGATTTGAAAGTCTCAAACAGCTCAACACATTTTTGTCAGCCGAGTCGGTGAGCGGATTAGTTGTTCCTGACATTTGGGCATCGATTAAAGAAGCAGGTATATTACCTAGTGTCTGCGATGTTATCGATGAAGATCTATCTGCTTACTTAGATGGTGAACTGCCTCCTGCTGCGCAGGATGGTGTCAAACAACATCTAGCTGATTGTTCTGTTTGTCTTGAAAAATTCAAACAGCTCAACATGACTAATCAACTCCTTTCCAAGGGGTTGGTTTTGCCTGACGGTGTTGAAATAGATTTATGGAGTTCGGTAAAGAACCGACTGACAAAGGACTGCGATGTCATCGAGACAGAGCTATCCTCTTACCTCGACCAGGAAGTGGTGACCAATCGACACCGCGCAGTAACAACCCATCTTATGGATTGTTTGCCGTGCCGTGAGAAGTTCGAAGCCATGTCCGTGGTGGGAGATGCCATTCGGCAGCATTACAAACCGGTTATTCCGGATGATCTCGATCTCTGGCCAGAGATCA
>CAYTDR010001490.1:0-1536 GCA_964436185.1 uncultured Candidatus Obscuribacterales bacterium
CTCAGAAACATGGAATCAGCCTGACTGCAGCAACCAATGGTCCTCAATGGATTGTCTTTCTCGCGAGCAGAGATGATGGAGTACCGCCTGACAAGGGCTTCGCCTTTGTTTTTCGATCCCTTGCCCAGCTAACAGATCCAAACTCCTTCCGCGACTTCTACGGATTGCTCTCCAGGCAATCGGTGCTAAGTCAGTCTTTTAAGGGAGCCTTTTACAAGGCTGAAGGTCGCATTCTCGCTCCGCGTGAAGCACGGTCAATTAGGCTCGTTAGTTCGATGAGGGGAGCCGACCAAAGACGTCGTACGTCAGATCTCGCTGCCGCCCTCGATCCAGTAATCCAGCAATTGTTTATAACGATGAGCCCGGAGAGAGAACGAGAAATTATCAGGGAATGTTTCGTTACAACCAGAGAAAGCCAGGAAGCGGACACCCGATTGCAAAGACTGCTTGATGAAGTGACCGAGTCAATCCAACCGATTGACACACGAGAGCCTGGGGCGCAACGGCTACAGGATGAATTAGAACGTGGGACTGAATTAGCTGATTCAAGAACAGTAGTTATCATAGGTCAGATTGGATCCGGCAAATCAACCTATCTCGAACGTTTTTTTTCAGACATTATTCCCGAAAGTCTTCGCAAAAAGATTCTGAACGTCCACTTGAATCTCGAAAAAGCTCGCCCTGACAAGGAAACATTTGCCCAATTTTTGCGAAAGGAGACGATTCGAGAACTAGAGATTTCAGCTTTCGGCAGCGAGTACCCTACATATGAACAGCTGAAGGGAGCATTTAACTCCCTCTATCAACAGATCTCTCGCGGTAAAGGCAAGCCGCTGCTCAATTCAGATCCGTTGCAACTTGATCTTCTCTTTATCAACACGCTTGATGAAATGAAACTCAATCGAGAGGAGGATTATTTAAGATTGCTGCTAGCTCACTGTAACAACTCCATGCGACGACTTCCCGTGGTCATCTATGACAACATCGATCACCACTCGAACGAAATCCAGACTTTGGCATTTCAACAAGCCCAATGGCTGAGCGGACTCGGTCGAGTATTCTCCATTTTGCCAATACGAGATTCCACATACTGGCAGGCGTCTGCAGAAGGTCCGTTCCATACCCAAACGCACGTAACGCTCTATTTGCCACGACCTCCATTAGATCAAGTATTGGCACGTCGTTTCAAGTACGCGGAGCTTCAGTTGGATGATTTGCTGGCTAACAAAGAAGTTACCCTAACATCACTGAATGGAATTCGGGTGATTGTCGATAGACCCAAGGAGCTATTCCAGGTCCTCTATAAGCTGTTTTCTCGTGAACGATATCCAAACCACCTTCTCCGGAGCTTGTCTGGCGGAAACATCCGTGAGGCATTAACACTTTTTCATCACACAATTACGTCGCCTCATATCCCGATCAACAAATTGATCGCCGCATATCTAGCACAGAACAACTACAGGCTAAGTCTAATAGACAAATCGGCGTTCGACAAAGCGGTCATTCTGGGAAGCTGGAGTCACTTTAAACAAGAGC
>CAYTDR010001491.1:0-1535 GCA_964436185.1 uncultured Candidatus Obscuribacterales bacterium
TTTGCAATTACAAAACTGGCAGGACAAGGCATAGCGGCTCTACTCACATCGCACTGGTAGCGGAACTCGAACATTCGCGATGGTGTTTAAATTACTGATTGCCTGCAATAAGGCGGCGAGGCCGTCAGCTCAGGAATGAACAAGATCGCATCGTGACCGCTTTTAGTTGCAGCTTCGCCGAATAGGAAATTACTCCCTTCCAAATCGCGCCAGGACGACGGGCAGCCAGGCGGGATGCACTTCTCGTCGGATTGGCTCCAGGTTTGCCCGCGATCGAAATTCACCAATATCGAGAAACATTTCTCGGACTGGAGCACGGCCGCATCATCTAATGTCCAAGCCATGGAACGAAAGCCTGGGTCAAAAAAAGATCCTCTAGACTTGCAGGAATGTAAATTTCCGCATAAAACCAGCATAGGTACCGCACCAACAATTTTCCTTGCGGCAAGAAGATTTTTGGCCATCGCATCATCTCGACCTTGTTCGTCGGGTGAAAGCCAGCTTTCGGCAGGAGCATCAAAGGCGAAAAGCTTCACGTTGGGAATCCTGGCCACTTCCATTATTACTGAGAACATCGCATCGCTTGCTCTACCATCATTAGAAGCATGTCGAAATTGCGGAATCTCGCGCAGGATTCGTTCGTCCAAAGTCGAGACATACTCATCTAGACCGGACTGGTTGAAGACAGGCATCTCTAATGCGACCGCTGCACCATTTGTCAGTTTCGCGATTCGATTCACTAACTCGCCAAACAAGCGAGGAATCTCGTTTGATCCATGAAATTCCCCGATTAGATCGAACTGAAATTCGATAATTTGCAGCAAGATATCTTCCGGAAAGTCCAAAAAACCTGGGTTTACAGGAATCTTGAGTCCAGCGGTATTCTCGTTTAGAAGCATCTTTACTCTTCTTCCTATGCTCCGACATCAATCCAGTTTAACGGATCTGTGCAATGACGGCGAGCATGTTAACAGCCGCGAGAACAAGGGACTGTTTACATTGACCAGGCCGGAACATTCGGTTTCCACGCAAGGCTGTGAGAGAATATTAGAAACAGCCTCTCACCAGCTCAAATTCACAATCTGCCAATTCACAGTCGAGAACACCAAAGCGGTTTAAGCAGTTATCTGCATACGACCCCGCAAACAAACCACATGACGGAATCCGGTCACACGTCTGAACTAACAAAGAAAGAACAACTCCTTTTCGGTGACCGGTACTCGAGCGTATCGCGAGTCGGTGAGGGCGGCATGGGCGTTGTTTACAAGGCGTACGACAAAATCCTGCTCCGCTGGGTAGCATTCAAAGTACTGTTCGTGATGTCGGACGAGCAAACCATACGTTTCAACCAGGAAGCCCGCGCTGCAAGTAGGATGAAGCATCAGAATCTGATTGAAGTAATGGATTTCGGCTTCAGCCAGGCCGGACAACCCTACTTGATCATGGAGCTCATCGACGGTGAGTCGCTATCCGCGAGACTGCACCGCGTGGGTAGACTAAGCGCCGCCGCCACCATATCTGCCTGTATCGACATA
>CAYTDR010001492.1:0-1533 GCA_964436185.1 uncultured Candidatus Obscuribacterales bacterium
TAGTAGCGAGCGTACGCGTCGAATGCTTCCATGTGATCGCTGATCGGAACCGTGCCCAGGAGCTGAGGGAACACTGTCGAAATTCTCGCTATGGCGCTACGCGGCTGGGGCAGCTCAGGCATCGCCTTGATCAATAAGTAGACTGCACCATTGCCGTATGGTCCGCAAAAATACGTGCGAGCTTCACTCATTCCGGATGCTACCATAGCGGCCATGTGGCCAGGGAGGTATTCCAGCGGTAGCTGCGGCTCGGTAAATGCAGCCAGAGAATATTTAATTCCGTATTGATGTAATTTTTCTGCCGCTGTCACCAGATGTAGTGGCAAATCGCTTGCCTGGTTCGCCCACGACCAGAGCCACGTCTCAGACTCGTACGATTCTGATCCGAGAATTTGAATGGGCACCGTAATTTTCTGTCCGTTCTTCAGCGAAAAAGTCAAGGCACCGGATTTGGTATCCAAATTCCATGACCATCCTTCACCCAAAAACTCGGCCAACTGCAACTGCTTATCGAATGAAGCGGCCACATGCTCCGTGACCAGCGCGTCGAACTGTTTGTCATCACTAAATGAGTGCGATTCGCCAGCACCGGGAGTGAATACAGGTCGATTGTTCGGATTCGCGTCTGAGCTGTTCTGAATTGTCATTTTGAGGGTGTCGCCTCTTGTCGAGATGGCGGCTATGCTCAATGATAACGGCATGGGTATATCGCCATCATAAGACGGCTCTGCGATATAGTTCCAGCTGCCGCCATGCTCGTTGATTGCGTTAACCACCTCGTTGTCGAACATGTCCTTCTGCTTGGCTGCTACTTTGTGCATCCATATGACGTTCAATGGATTGTTCGCATCACCACCGCATGCTTCCGGCATTAGCAAGACTTTGACTATCTGTCCGCTCATTTTGAGCATTTCGAACTTCAGCTTCGAGATCATTCTGCCTCCAGTCATGTTAATGAAAGCGCTCGTGGGCTTTTGCCGTATCTTTCCCGGGCGCAGATCAAATCAAACACAGCTCCTAGTCAACGATTGCTGAATCACAACGCCGTCAAGGGTTTCACTTGATTCGCTTCAACGCGCAAAGAGCGAGGTGATTTCCTCCGAAGCCGGACTCACTGTTGATAAATGTTCTTCAGCGTCTCTAGATCGCGTGCAGTGAGTTCCGGTGTTTTTAACTCAGTGTCCGGTTTCGTGCAATACATAATGTCATCAGGATCCGGGCTGTGTCCCATCAATCCGAGAGAATGTCCGATCTCGTGCAGTGACACCGCTCGAATATCATTTTCTGTCAGTGCAACTTTACTGGTTCCTCTGATCGTAAGCAACACGATGGTGGAGTGCTTCATCTTGCCTTCTGCTTTGGCACACGTAATCTGCGCTTCGCCACCTTCTGCCGGTGAGCTTACCTGGCTGAAGTCGTTCGTAAATATGCAATCTATGTCTGCTTCCCCTTTGCTATTAACATATTTGAACGAGACCAATCCACTGGTTTTGGCGGACCAACTTTCAAGACATTCTTTGAATATGTTTTTGA
>CAYTDR010001493.1:0-1528 GCA_964436185.1 uncultured Candidatus Obscuribacterales bacterium
CCAGATCGACTATCTCTGTACCTAAAAGCTCCTCTACAGAGTATTCGTTGTCAGCCTCTCGTGGCGATATGATATGAGCTATCCTTGCGATACGTTTGATAAACGTGCTAAAAGACTCTGTCTGATTTTCGGAACAAATGCTCTGCTCAGACATGATCACGAGCAGTTTAATAGCGTCTCTGTGTACGGTCAGAGAGCAGTCGCTGGCAATGGAATCGTAGATGCGAATACAAGCGCTTCCTATCTCAAGGAACTGCAAGTCTGATAGGTTGCTGGAGCGTCTTTGCTCTGCAAAGCGGTCGACTAGAAACGAGAAGACCGCAGGACTGTTGATCAAGCCAATTCTGAGTTCCTCGTCAATTAGCTCCGGCAGCATCACTAATAGAGAGCCTTGAAAATTCAACAACTTGCTTGCCTCCGCCGTTTCATTGGCCATGCAGTGATTGCACGCGAGCAAGAACGACGTTCTGTTGCGGTCGGATTCTTTTATGAACCTGGAAGGAAAAATGTGGGCCAGTAACAGGAAGTTGTGTGCATTGCTATAGTCGCGAAGCATTCCGCAGCAATAACCGGCACCAATCAGCGCCCTGTAAACTAAGGGAGCTAGTGGGCTCCAGGCTGCAGTGCTCTCCAAACCTAGATAGACTTCTCTGTAGAGGTGTAATGCGATGTCGTAGTCAGCCCTTCCAAAACTGTTGTCTGCTCTGGCAATTCGTGATCTAGCCCATAGACCTGGCATAAGGATTCTGTAAATCCTGCTTGACTCCTTTCCGGATAGAAGCCAAAATCTCTTTGTTTTTTCAAGGGCATTCCGCCTGATCCTGCTCGAAGGGTACATTGACCGACCGCTCGGGCTATTTTTCGACGCCTTCGTCAGACTATTGCCAGCCGGATTTTCCGCTTCTATCCGCTGGTTTTCTGGTGGCAATTGCGGTGGCATAAGAAACAAGCGCTGCAACTCATCTTGAGAGGCGCTCAATTCGGGGATCGATTCCGGGAGTGTCCGGAGCATCCGGACAAGCATCTCGGCATGGTTCCTGATCTCATTAGCCTGATGGTTCAACAGTGTTTCGAACAGCTCCGATGACGCAGGAGATTCTAAGTCTTTACGCTTGAATAAGATGCAATCATCGCCGCCTGGGAATTGCTCATAAAGCGTATAGTCAATCCAGAGCGTCAATAGAGATGTGTGGATCAGCCAGCAGGAGAAGTTGTCCACCGTCGAATCGTAATGTCGTTCGGTTCTGCGGGGATGCTGATAGTTTGGATGTCCGATCTCGAGACTGAGTTGTCCACTCAGGGCGGGTACGAATAGGGGGTCGTAATCGACCAGCATCAATCCCTTCTTGCAGACTAAGATGTTTCCGTGCTGTAGGTCACCATGAGCAATACCAGCTATCTCTAACTCATGGGCAAGTTTGGCGAATTGCTGAACGAGTGAATGCATCAACTCGCCGTCTCGATAGTGTTTGTTCAGGTAGGTATCGAGAGTCTCCCCTTCAAGCCATCTCATTTTTATGACTGGATG
>CAYTDR010001494.1:0-1528 GCA_964436185.1 uncultured Candidatus Obscuribacterales bacterium
TAATCTCTTCAAACCATTACGTTCTCTTGGCGCAATTGAATTCTCATGATGGGACAGATATGACTCGATGTCGTTATAGGTCAATGTCTTGTCGATTGAATGGTGTCGATGCGCAAACTTCTCAAAGTTCAAGTGAACGAAATTGAGACCGAGGAAGAAATCAGACGCGGCAAGAAGATCGCGCCGGGTGATGCCGTCTTTGTGGTCCGGAAAGCGCATGCGCTGGATGGCATCGTAATGCGCCAGCACCCACTCCAGAACCTGCCGCAGTTCGTAATCAGCCAGATCAACATGATGTGCTAGTTCAGCTGGTGTGAGCTTCAAGTCGTGATTGTCATCGAGGAGACCAAAGGCAACTGCAGCCTGAAGGAGAAGCAGGGCGGCTCCTTCAAATGCCACGTTGGGGTCGAATAGTTCGATCTTGCATAGAAAATCCTCTACCGCAGCAATGGCCATCTCGCAGTTATTCAAACCAGCATTGCGGAGAGCTTCGCGAAGAAACTGGTTGCAGACACGGTCCTCCAGCTTGTGATTTTGTGATGAGAATTCCTCAAGCTTGTCCACGGTATCCTCGCATTCTTGCATCGTCCCAATATAATTGCTAACTCAATCGACGCAATCGCTCTTGCGAAGCAGTTTTGATCATCCATGGGAATGATAAACAAACTTGTCAGTGACCAGAGTGTATGGATGAGGAGGAGCCGTGACCACGGAAAATGTAATCTTGAATGGACCTATTATTACTTTGACCTATAGGGTAGATGTTGGCAGGCGCCAGGATCTCATAACTTTTCTGCGCTCGGCTGTCCATGTGTATGAAGAGCCTGGTGGTATTCGCATCGCACTTTATGAAAGCATTGATGAGCCGGGTCTCTTTTGCGAACTCGTGGCATACGCATCTCAAGAAAGTTATGCAGTCGATCAAGTGCGCGTAAAAGAAGATGAGCGCATGAAGAATGTCTTGGCGCAATGGCACACGTTTTTCGACGGACCGCTAGAGGTGCGGTGCCTGACACCGGTGAGCCTTCGCGACTAACTTTCGATTCTCGCAGTTGCTATTTCCCATTATTGCTGTTTCTTCGTCCCCTTTGTTTTTGCCGGCGTCTTAAAAGTCTTGAGGTATGCCACAACAGCTTGCACTTCAGCTTTGTTCATATTAGGCGCGGTCATCATGCTGGATTCTCCTGGTCGAACTTTGGCCAGGTGCTTCTCTGGATCTTCAAGCTGCTCCCTCAAAAAGCTTGAAGAGCGCAGGTCGCCGACACCATCTAGAGTGATGCCGTCAATGCAGCCCTTACCCTGAAGTTTGTGGCAGTCCAGGCACTGATAGGCAGAAAAAATTGCTTTGCCTCGCTTGACGAGTTGCTCGTGTCGGCGGGCCGCAAGACGCTGCTGAGAGTTTGTTACTTGTTTTTCTCTAGCAGGAGAGCTTGTCTGGTTCGAGATAAACAAGAAGGTGATAAGACAAGTCAGAAGTGCTCTTTTCTTCATGGTGGCTACATCTCGCTGTCAAGTCGCATGGTTCAGT
>CAYTDR010001495.1:0-1526 GCA_964436185.1 uncultured Candidatus Obscuribacterales bacterium
ACGAGCAGATACTTGTTGAGTGTCGGGGACGTGAAGGAAGATCAGAAATCTTCGGGCATCTGGATCGGTACGGCTGCCGGGTCAACCGGCTCTTTGCGCTCTGCCGGCGGTCAGGTGCAGACAATTACTGATGATCACTTCCAGTACCTGGTGAGGGAGCCGTACATGAGGCCCAGGGAAGAATTTCGCAATCTTTCCGGTCTTTTAGACAAAACTACTGCCATCACGGTGGTATCACAGATGAGGACAGGCACTCTCTATGTCGACGGTCCTCACATCATGCACCACTTCGGACTTGGTGACGAGGTGATCATTCGCCCGGCGAAACACAATCTCTGTGCGTTTATCGATGAGCGGGTCAACGACATGTTTAAAATCGCTGTTGCTGCCGGAGTGAAGAGCAACGACTAAGGTTCTACACGAGACGAACCTGCTGGCAAACGTCGTATTTCATTCAGCATTTCTGCCAATTCGGCGACGGAATTAGCAGTTTGAACATTGTCCGCATACCCATCTTGGACTGTTTTGTGTACCCCGAATATTGCGTTCGTTCAGCAGTAAACGCAATTTCTTGCGGTGCTCAAAACACTCTGATAATCAGTGATGACGGATATCCGATTGATGGAATATTGTCTGTTAACCAACTGTATTCGGAATTGAGTTGCGTTTTTCCTGCTACATAGAGAACAGACCCGTCGAAGCAAACGACGAATAAGGAAAAACTGTCAATTTTATAGATCAATCCTTTGCTGACATACCGGTGGTGGTCAGAGGGGGTCGGTTCACAGGCAGGCACGTAAGGATTTTGGATTATGGATAAGCGAATCGATAACCTCAAGGTTCACGATCACCTTTGTTCGGTGTATGAATCGCCCGCAGAGCTCAAGTCTCAATGTGTGCCGTACTTACAGTCCGGACTTCTATTGGGAGATCAGTGCCTCTACTTTGTGGATGAAAACTCTCCGAACTTTGTTGTGGATGCGATGCGTGAAAACAACTTCCCGATCGAGACGTATCTACAAAGTGGTGCCTTCCAAATAGTTTCAGCGCTTGATGCAAACTTGCTCGAAGATCATTTTGCTGAAGAAAAGATGATGAATTACTGGTGCGATGCTCTCTCTGCTGCTGAGCAAGCTGGTTTTTCCGCGCTTCGGGCCGCTGTGGAAATGACCTGGGCACTCTCCGGGCAGCCGGCTTTGGCACCTTATGAGGCAACCCTGAATAAGCTCACCGAAGCCAGAAAGTTATCCGTAATTTGCGCATATCACCGAGCTAAATTTTCGGCGGAAAAGCTTAAAGGATTAATTCATGCGCACCCTCTCGTGATTAGAGGTAACCGGGTGCTGGATAATCCATCCGTCATCCCACCTGAGCGATCTCGAGATGGCGCTGGAGAGCTGGATCTGCAGGCACGTCTCGACAACTTGGAAATGATCAGGCAGCTCGGTCTGGCGAACTTGCAGTTGAGCAATGCTAATGCCAAGCTGAAAATTCAGGAGAAAGAGTTGTCTGAGAAGAATGAGTTA
>CAYTDR010001496.1:0-1525 GCA_964436185.1 uncultured Candidatus Obscuribacterales bacterium
AAATCGAAGGTTCGATTGTTATGGGGATTGGAATGGCGATGTTAGAGAATGCCCACTACGAGCCGACAAAGGGAGCGCCACTCAACAGTAATTTTGCTGACTATATGCTGCCGGTTCACGCCGACACTCCCGATATCGATGTGCACTTCCTCGAATTTGCCAACTCGGATCTCAACTCATACGGTGCTCGTGGAATTGGCGAAATTGGCTTGGCGGGTGTTGCACCGGCCATAGCAAATGCAGTCTTTCATGCTACTGGAGTTCGTGTCAGAGATTTGCCAATTCGAATTGAGGATCTGCTCAAGGCCTGACCCTGGGATACCGGAATTTGCGCGTTGAGAGAGCAGCTATCGAACTTTGTATGTGTTCGATAGCTGCTCCCTCAGCGCTTCTTAGAATGTATTACAGCCCGCCTCCAAGCCCTCCATAGTTGTTGATTGCGAAGGTTCCGCACATGTGGACCACCACAGGAACGACTACCACTAGGGCGATCGTCTTTATGATGCGTGTGCCGGTAAGTGCGCTGCCTGCTCTCAGAAAGAATCCCGCTACGATTAGCGCAACCAAGAATGATGAACCAGTCAGCACCCTCGAAATGTCGCGAGCCGTGTCGTAGCCGAAATCAGACAATTGTCCTACTTCATTCGATTGACCATAGCGGGGATTAACGGGCGATCCAACGAAAGCGCTGGAGTGGGTACGTTGTCTACTGGCTATAAAAGCGGCTCCATCAAGCTTGTGCATTTTATACTCTTTCAGATTCTCGAGTACGACAGCACCAGTAATCGGCGTGACAAGCTGATAGCGTACAGCCAGATCTTCAGCGTCTTGTTCGTGACCACTGGCTATCAGTCTCGAAACCTCCTCATTAGCCCATAGGCACGTAGACTGAGCAGAGATCGTTCGATCCGTAACCACTTTAGATTGCGGAGTGTGTGCCACCATTTTTCGCTGAACAGCAAGTCGCTTTTTACCGATTTGCCAATTTGACATAAGTTGGCTCAAGTCCTTTGAAATTGAATCCTGATGCGGTACAGTCTCGCAGTTGAGTCTCTTCGATACGTCATCCTTCTGCACCGCGGGCAATATTGAATTTTGTCCGGTTCCGATCTGCAAGTCATACAAGCGCACACTTCGCATCAGATCCAGTGGCATCGATTCCTTGGTAGACTGCGTCAGCGGTTGTGGACCATGGATCCAGAGGACTGCGTTGCCAGGCTGTTCTGCTGCAGTTTCAAGTGCTTCTCGTAACGCTGCTCTGTTATCTTGTCCACCGATGAACGCATCAGGCTCAATTGAACTCTGGGCTTCTTCTACTGATTTAGGCAACGTCTCTGCTTGCGGTTCTGTGACTGAGCTCTGCTTCATTGTGTCGGCAACTTTCACCACTTCGTCCGGCTCTTGCTCCTTCACGCAATAGACGAGTGGCTGGAAATTGGAGGGTATGGTTGACAGTGCCTTTTTGATTTGTGCGCAGTCGTCTTTGAGCGATGCGGATTGGTCGAGGACTACGAAAAGGTGATTG
>CAYTDR010001497.1:0-1522 GCA_964436185.1 uncultured Candidatus Obscuribacterales bacterium
GGCAAGTGATGCCGCACACGATTTTCGTTTCGTTCGCAACCTGCGAGGAACGGGTGGTGGCACACAAGAGAGCATCAACTGGAATACCGAACGCATCGGTTCTTATCGAGACCCGGCAGTCCGTTTGATTGCCTCGAGCTTGCAGCTCGAATTGTTCAAGAAAGCTCCATTCCTATCGAACCTTCCAGTTCATTCAGTGATCAACAAGACTTTCTTCGAGTCCGTTTACAACGCTCAAAATGCAAGCTCGTTGGAGCTGTGGTGTCATCTTCTGAGAAACTCATACGCTCTGATTTTCTATCAAGATCTGGCGCTTGTGTGTGAGCTGCCAACCTATGCGACTCTGGACAGCGAGCATCGTTTTCACAATGAGATCGGACCCGCCCTGCGTTTCTCTGATGACTTCAGTGTCTACGTATGGCATGGCAGGCGTGTCACGGACGAGATTATCGAACGACCTTCAAGCATTACCATCGACCGGATTGAAAACGAACCCAATGTGGAGATCCGCTCAATCCTGGTCGAACGTTACGGTATCTCGAAGTTTCTCAAAGATTCCGGAGCCAAGAAGATTCATGAAGATGAGTACGGAATACTTTATCGCAAGCGGTTCGAATCCAGTGATCCGTTTCTCGATGAGCCACTAGTAGTGGTGCGGGTTCATAACGCCACGCCGGAACCTGATGGTTTTCACAAACAGTTCTTCCTGCGTGTGCCGCCGAACATAACCACGGCTAAAGAGGCTGTTGCCTGGACTTTTGGACTCGACTCGGATGACTATGCACCACAGATTGAGACCTGAGAACGGAGAGTTCTGTTTCCTTTGCACCAAATGCGGTGAGTTCCCGAGGTCTGGTCACCAAAATTAGAGATACCGATCGAAGTCGATCACTATCTCTAATTTGGCGCTACCAGGATAAAACTTTCCTATATAAGGGAGGCTCGGCTATGTTGTTTCCGAGCCGACCTTCTCAGTTCTGAGACCAACAAGAAGGACCTGCCACCAGGCGTCCACTTTATCGGTCAGAAGCTCGGCCTCGTTGCGGGCAAGCCAGCCCATGTGCGCGCTTTGAATGGTGCCTGAGATAAGAAATCCCAGTTCGTTGGCATTCAGGTCACGTTTTATCTCGTCGACGTCCTGCGCAGCGACGACTATCCGTGCAAGGACGTTGGGTAGAATCGCTGGATCATCCTTAAAGGCGTCCTCAAACTGCTGGGACATCGAGATTGAGTAATAGCGTTTCGAAAGTGCCTTATTGTCCTGCGTATCTTTTGCCATTCGCCGCAAGCAGTCTCTGAGAATAATAAGTGGGCTTTCCTTTCGATTAATTCTTTCTTCAATCTCGTCGGTCATTTGTCTGAGGTACCGAAGACCGAGACCCATCATCACCTCTTCCTTTGACTTGAAGTGATAATAAAACGTCCCCTTTGCTACGTTGGCTTTCTCTGTAATTGTGTCAACAGATGTTTCGTCATAGCCACAATAAACGAAAAGGCTCAGTGCGGCGGTCAAAATGTCCTG
>CAYTDR010001498.1:0-1521 GCA_964436185.1 uncultured Candidatus Obscuribacterales bacterium
GGAGGATGTCGAGGGTTCGAATCCCTTCTCCCGCTCTTTTTAAAAGCTAAATATAGAATTTTAACGACTGGGTAATGTGTTACACAGTCGTATTTTTATCAGCACAAGAGATTCCGGTAGTTGGCACCCTTCCTGCTATAGTAGGCTCAGGGGCGAGCGTTTTAAGCTAGCTTTGGGAAGTATATAGTTTACTAAATGTCGTTAGCAGGCAAATCATAATTACATTGATTGTGGGCGGACTTAGAAGATGAGCGACAAGAAGCAAGAAGACCTGAATTTGCCGGGAGAGGATTCGGCATTCGCAGAAACTCAGCATGACATTCCTGAAAGCGCTTCAAAAGAAGCCATTGTCGAGCCGGAGACGAAGCTAGCAGCAGATGATGACAAGTCAGGGTCTAAAGAGGCGGTCGACATAACTCAACACGGCGTGTTCAAACGGCGATCCGTTATTCGTGCCTGCGTAGATTCATGGCAGTATGTAAACAGCATTTCTCATGACGAAGCGGTGACTGTTCGTGACAGCGACAGAGCCACCAGCATCTTCCTCATGATCATGTCCATCGCCACTGTGCTGATGATGATATTCGAGCCGCTGGCGCCGCAGAGACTTCCTTTCCTTGTTATTTGCGACGCTTTGATTGGCTCCATGATCCTCTCCTACATCGCCAACCGTTTCGGCATTCTTGGCACGTTTACTCCCAGACAGGCACTACTTGCCTGGCAACTAATGATGGGAGCGACCTTCTTCGGGGTTTTTCTCACCATCAACCTGGCTCTCATTCTCGGAATGGCTGTTGTCGCGGGCGCACCGAGCGCTGAGATTCCAATAAATCCGTAAGAACAATATCTTGGTATCGCCCCCTTAATCCAGGCATCACTGTGGGAGAAATCTTATCTCTTCGCGGCGGTACTGGAATCGGCTCGTGGCGGTAGTTTCAGACCGAGAAACTGTTGCCAGTCGGTCATGGCTTGACCTGAAGAAAGTAAATTGATTCCCTGCAACAGCGCATCCCGGGCTGCTAGCGTGCTAAAATCCCGACTGTCTTGGCCCGAACGCGGAGTCTTACAGCTGCGTTTGTCAGGACCATTAGTCACTGATTACAAGAGCAGGAATAAGAGATGAAGGTCACCCTCGACAGGGAAGGAAAGAACATAATTCGGATAGGTCTCGAGCTCGAAGCGGAGAAGGCATCCCGCGCATACGAGATCACATGCCGAGAGCTATCGCACAGGGTGGAGATTCCCGGATTTAGAAAAGGGAAAGCACCGCGCAATATTATCGAGAAACGCTTCGGTCGCGACATTATCAAGCAAGAAGCGCTGGAGAGGCTGATTCCGGAATTGTTGCAACAGGTGATTACGGACAAGTCTCTTGATATCATCACCAGCCCTGAAATTGAAGAATGCAAGTTCGAGCTTGGCGAACCACTGACGCTGCAAGCTAAATTCGAAGT
Organism: uncultured Candidatus Obscuribacterales bacterium; assembly: GCA_964436185.1. Classification (GTDB taxonomy): domain Bacteria; phylum Cyanobacteriota; class Vampirovibrionia; order Obscuribacterales; family Obscuribacteraceae; genus CAYTDR01. The sequence continues at coordinate 1,455 of CAYTDR010001498.1, forward strand.
GCGTCCGGAAGTTGTGCTGGGTGAATATCGCGGCATCAAAGTCAACGTCCCGGAAGCCAAGCTTCCT
>CAYTDR010001499.1:0-1516 GCA_964436185.1 uncultured Candidatus Obscuribacterales bacterium
AGAGAACCGGGAGTGAATGCGCCGCCATACAGTGCGCCTGTGGTGCCCATCGAAAGTGTCCCTGCCAGACTCCGACTCCTTGCCATCGAACCTGAAATCAGACCTCTTTCGGCGCCCCATGCAATGCCCCTGCCAACTCCGTTTGCGCTCAGTTTCGAAAGAATGACAATGTCCAGAAGAGTTCCACCAAACTCGCCTACCTGCCCGGCTATAGACCTGTGATCATAACTATGGGTCAAATCTACCTGGGGCAAGAGCAAACCTACGGTGGCGTTGTAAGGTCTTGCTAAGCCGCTTTCGACTACGCCAACACCCAAATCGTACAGCGAGCCAATCCTCGTAGTTCCCTCAGATTCCTGGGAGTCATCCGTTTTGAACAAATAAGAGTAGGATTCGAGCGGCATGTTCTAGCTGGGTATCCGGGTCCATGTGTCTGATAGACATATACCCCTTCCGAGGCAATTTTGGACTTGCTCGAAGACCAGGCTCCGCTGTGACCTGTGCATCGTGCCTATACGCGAGTATCGCAATTCGCAACCCGTGAATCGTTAGTTATTGCTATTCAGACAGTATTACCACGCTCGTGGTTGAGCTAAGATACGCGATATTGCGGACGGTAGCTCCTAGCCAAATTCGGCTGGATTTGTTTGCCATCTACCGTCCGGACTGGAGAAAGCGTCCCCAAATGCCGTTCTTGACGGTTTTTGTGCTATAGGCCAGTAGCTGTCAAAACCCTAGAGGCCTGATGTCTGAGTTTAAACCCCCAAAACCAAATAAAGCCTTGATCATGCTTGCCAAGTTCTTGCTCCCGTTTTTTTTGAGGTTTGTGGAACGTCTGTCGTTTCGGTTTATCCAGAGCCCGGATCGGCCAGTAGAATTCTTGAAAGGGAAGAAGGCTGTCATCGTTATCAATCATTCAGATAAGCATGATCCATTGCTGCTTATTGACCTGGCAAGATATATGAACGAGGAGTTTTACTGCATTGTTGCCCGCGAAAGCTTCGATGCAGGTCATGGGTTTTTCGGCTGGATGTTCCAGAGACTCGGGTGTTTTTCTGTTGAGCGGGGAGCTGCCGATTTCAGGTCTATTCACACGATGATGACAATTCTGACCGAAGGAACCAAAAAGCTGGTCGTCTTTCCTGAGGGCGAAGTCACCGGCGACGATCACACCGTCCGTGAGATTTCTCCGGCGTTGATGAAAGTCTTTCTCAATGCACAAAAATCGATCGCGAATGAGGAAGAGCCGGAATCCATCTGGATCCTACCAGTGGGTGTCAGCTACACACTTGAAACAAAACTAAGAGCAAGTGTCGATGAAACGCTGACAGAAATTGAGCGGCGCATGGGTATCGAACGCGATCGTAGCGTCGATTCATCGACTCGGGTGACGCAAGATGTCGCTGACTTCTTGCGAAAGCTCGCGGACCAATACGAATTTGAGTTGCCGTATCATGAACCACAGCGCGAGCAAGCAGGATTACTGGCACGGCACATTTGCGATCGAATCTCCACT
>CAYTDR010001500.1:0-1516 GCA_964436185.1 uncultured Candidatus Obscuribacterales bacterium
ACGGGCGAACGTGTGGAAGCGATCTCGCGGTGATTGATCCGGAAGATTTATAAAAAACTGAGCTCTGAATAGAGACTCAGAGGAGAGCGGAAGAAAAGAATTGCGAGCTTTATGGGCTCGCAATTCTTTTTTTATCTGTGATGCTCTTTTGTTTGAGACAAAAGGAACAATATCTATTCGCAACAATCGTAGTTGTCACAGAAGCGTTCTACGGCTGCTTTTGCGCGTTCTTCATCGTAGCCGTAACGTTCTTGAAGTTTGCCAACCAGCTTGTCCTGACGGCCGGCTACTTCCAACAAGTCATCCTCCGTGAGTTTGGCCCATTCCATTTTTACTTGTCCTTTCAACTGATTCCATTTGCCTTTCATTTCTGTGGCGTTCATAATTTTCCTCCTTGATTTAACTATTAAGGGATGAACAGATCAGGCTTTTTCGATTCGCTGCGTTTTTCGGCGGTAAAATAGCGTTCGATCCGCGGAAAAATGAATTCTTCATTGAAGTTGGCCGAAAAGGAAATGCCGTTCGAAATCTGTTTCTTTCCGCACTGTTTCATCAAGATTTACTAGCACGAATTAAAACACTCAATGCGTGTTGCTTACCTGGTTTGCCATGGACCAATTCAGAGCAAACTTCGAGAATGAGCACTTGGAGAGCACGATACTGTATGTGGTACTGAGGTTGGTGGACTATTTCCATGTTTGGCGTTCCGACTTGTGGCGCTGACGGTTGTTGCGGCGCCCAGCAAGATCGTCGACGCTCGTTCCTTCTCGCGCTTCCTGAAGGCAGGGCACAAGGGGGAAAAAATGCCATTTAAGTGGCGCCCACTGGAAAACGAGCCTACAACCCGTAGAACACTCACGCCTCCAACCTCAGCGACTTTTGCCTCATCGAGATGGACGACCGGCCCATCCACAGAGCCAAGATCAGCCCTGTTGGTAAGCTGATTGATTCCCGCTGTATTTATTCCTAGTACCATGTGCAGTGCTACGATATCTTCATTCGAAAGCGGATTTTTCTTTGTATCTAAAAAGTGCGCCTTTAATCTAGCCAGTTGCGCGAAAAATACTGATGAAGTGTCCGCTCAGAAGCAAAAAGAAACGGGTTTAAAAGAGCTTTGTGCTCCATTATTTTGTTCAAACTTCAGTTCGAGTTTAGAATAGAGGCAGAGAGTCAAGCGGTACCTCTGGTTACGTCATCGCCAATGTCAACTTATGAAGGCAACAGTTGAGATTATTCGTACCGAACAGGTCAAGAGTCCGGACGTTCCATTTAATCGCATTGTCGGAGATGTGAGGGCTGCCATGAGCAACCGGTTTTTGAAGCGCGTGGGAGCGGTAAACAAACAATGCCGATAGGCTGCAACAAAGTTTCACCTGGTCTAAAATAGGGGCCGAGGGAGAAATAATCAGTGGAACAACCGAAAACCGAAGAATCAGCAGATAGAAAGCTATGCATCGCTTGCAAGCAGGAGTTTTCGGGAAATGAAACGGTCTGCCCAAACGATGGCACGACTCTG
>CAYTDR010001501.1:0-1515 GCA_964436185.1 uncultured Candidatus Obscuribacterales bacterium
AAGTACCAGCTTCATTGTTGTGAAGCACTATTTGCCCAAGGAAAGCTCCAGTGAGCAAGAAAACGAATACGCCTAACGTGACTACCATTCCCATTATCGTTCTGCCCTATCTGAATCTTCGAAATCGAAGCCGACTCCGAAGTCATCGATGTTGCAGGCTTTGCACCAGTGATGGAGGTGCGCCTCGATCATTTGTCCGGTGTTTTGGAAATGGAGCAGTTCTTCCTCTGCGTTGAGCACATGCTGGTTGCCGGTTCCCCAGTGTCGCACCAGGTAGACGATATTCATTCTGAGCATCGCCTCTGCGTTATCGGTCTTTCCTTGCTCCCAGAGAAATCTCGCGAGAGCGACGCATATCGTGGCTGCATTTAGTGACATTTCATTTGCTTCGAACAGACTTATTGCGTCTATGTAACATCGTTCTGCGAGGAACGGCTCGCAGAGTCTTGCGTAGAGTCCTGCCATGCAGGAGAGAGACCAGGCTGCATCAAATTTGTCGTCTCGCTTGTCACTGCCTTTGGTGCCTTCGAAGATTTCTCTGAATCTGCGGAGCACTATCTCGATTTCACGTTTGTCCGAAGCTACACAGTACATTCTGTGCATTAACGTGTATGTTTCAGGTTGCATATTTTGTGTTCTCCTTCTGTGAGGTGATTTTTGGAGTGTGTTCGATCAGTCGGCGAAATCAGGGGCTTCACCATCGGCTTTGCTGCTGTTTTGCCTGGGCTGATCGGGGTTTCGTTTGTTTCCAGGAGCCGTGGAGTTTTGTTTTTTCTGTTCGTATCGTTTTTGTTTTCTAGATTTGTCATTTCTCCACGATCTGTTATTGGTTTGCTTATTAGCTTCGTAGTCTTCGTTCTGGATTCGGCTTCTTATGTAGCCTCGTTTCCGAACGAATTCTGTTACTTTGTGTTTTTCTCGATTCGGTGGGTCGTATCGCAGTGCAATGTCATATGCCGTTGGAGAGATGAGTGGCAGCTTGAGTGGATTCGAATCAGGTGCGAATATGACTACTTCGTTTTTCAGCCCGATTAGTTCATCGGGTGTAATCAGCGCGCGCCCCTGAATCATTTCTTGGACTCTGCCGTTGTCGTTGACCGTCGCCTCCTCGATGGTGTTCCGTCCAAACGCCTCGCTCAGTTCCCTCGCTTCCGTAAATGTTTTCTGCTTGAAGTAGACCTGCGTTGCTGGCATGTCGATGATTATTTGAGCTTCCCTGCGGCTGTAGACTTGTTCGAGTTGAAAGTAGTTTTGAAAACCAAGAACTAAACCGATCTTGTTTTTTCTAATGATTGAAAGTGTGTCTCCTATTCCTGAGATCTTGCCGAAATTGGTGAACTCGTCGAGAAGCATTGTGATTGGATATCGCATCTTTTCTCTGTCCTCCAGGATGTGGTCAAGGAGGAAATTCACCATTAGCGATCCAATTAGTTTGCTATCTCTGCTTCGACTTGGAACGGCGATGTAGAAGGTGAATAACTCGTCTTTTAGCTTGTCGAGATCGATGTCGGTTGT
>CAYTDR010001502.1:0-1511 GCA_964436185.1 uncultured Candidatus Obscuribacterales bacterium
TACCAGCCGTTTGGAAATCCATAGACCCAATCCACTACCCGCTCTGCCTTTTGCGTTGTTCAGCTGGGAGAACCTTTCAAACAGCCGTTCTGCCTCCTCAGGTGGGATACCGCTACCCTCGTCTCTGATACTAATCACAGTATCATCAGGCTCAGTTTCAATGCGCATGAGAATGTTCGAATCCCGAGGAGAAAACTTGATTGCGTTGGATAGAAGGTTGACCAATACCTGCATCATTCGGTCTTCATCGCAATTCAACTCTATCGCTTGAGTGCATTCGATTTCGATATTCTGACCGGTTCTGGTGGTCAGACTTTCAACTGACTCTCGCGCCTTCTCGCAGAGCAAGACAAGATTTACTCTTTCTATGTTCAAGGTCAGTCCATCATTATCGAACTTCTCGAGATCGAGAAATGAATTGCAAAGATCTACAAGACGCATCGATTCTCTAGACAACACCGCGAGACGTCTTGAGATCTCATCTTTAGACAACTCTTCGTGATTGTGCCCCAGCGCTCCGATTCCTAAGTTCAGACTTCCGACCGGGCCTCGAATATCATGACTGACTGTCTGCAAAATAGCGCTTCTCTCCTGCTCAGCTTCCAGACGTTTGACTGTCATCGTTCGGAACTGCTCGTTGAGATTGCTTATCTCGTCATCACCCTTTACCTCGCGCATGTCAACCTCGCCTTTCGAGAAGGATTGAACGTTACTCATGAGTTGGTTTAGTCGATCTACGGTTGACTTTCCATAGTAGGAGGCCAATGCGAACGCGACCAGGAGATTGGAGACAAGGGCGCAAACTAGAGCGAACCTAAGGCGCTCTTGTTGTCGCATTGTGTCAGGGCCCATACTCTGCGCCCGCTCTGTGTATTTATTTCTAAGTGCGTTCTCTGCAATCGATGTCTTGCGGAGGGCAACTACGACCTCGAAATTAAAGTAAGCTTCCTGAAATGTCCTGTATAGACTGGCCTCGTGTGATCCCGAGTTTGCCTCGAAAACGTCTCTTGCCTGGCTCAGCATCACGTCCATCGCAGTTACGAAATCTTGTATGATCTTCTGATTCTCAGGGTCCTGCGAAGCCATTTTGAGAAGCTTTGCCTTGTTGATTTTGTGCTGCTGCAGAACAACGTTAACCCCTTGGTGTATGCTTTTGACGTCACCGAATCTTTGGGTTGCCGCGAGAATTACACAATCCACAGCCATTTGCTGTTCCTTGTTCGCAATTGCGACGACAGTCTTCGCGAACTCCTCCTCGACAAGCTTCTTTTCCAGTGTAGCGACGTTGGCAAACAGAATGATAGTAATTGACAGCTGCACTAATAGCGGTGCGCCGATGAACAAATAGTTCTTGGTCTTGAGCTTCATGCAAACGCCATCCTCTGATTCGAACAACTCGCACGAGGTGCTGCAATCAAGGTATGCACGTATGGAATACTAATGATTGAGCAGTTTGTTAATCTCATCTCTCTTGTCCATTTTCTTGATTGCTTCTTCAACAACTGGTGAGA
>CAYTDR010001503.1:0-1502 GCA_964436185.1 uncultured Candidatus Obscuribacterales bacterium
CGCCACTCCTTGTCTTCTGTCATTTCGGACGCATGCACCTGTCGACCATGATCATGTACCTCGCCTGCCTGGGGATGAACCAACTGCTGACCATTTTCACAGTCGCGATTTTCGTCACAATATCAGATCGATTCATATGCGTGCTCTCGGTATTATGTTGCTTCTAATTGCTAAATACACAAGCGCAATATCAATAGCACTTACGCAACAAACTCCTAATTTCTATTATCATGCCTCATGACTTATTAGTCGCTCAAGCGTAAAACGTTCTTGACTGGTTGCTCAAGTTCCACCGGTAGTGGCTTTCAGTCTCAGGCAAGATCTTGAGCAATCAAATAGCTCATGGTTAGCAAAGGCTAACTTTGGTTTGACTCAAGATCGTTGGCAGCAGTACGTTGAATCATGCATACATCTCCTCTCTTTGCTCGGATAACACCCAAAGATCCGGTTTGAACCTTCTCGCGAAAATGCACTGACGTTCTGTCTTTCTGGCAGGAGTAAATGCACGCGAGGTTCAATCCGAGAGGAGACAAACCGAGCCCAGCATGTACGTTCTCTTGCGGAGATCTACACGCTGGTCGCTACCCCGGAGAGTTCATGACAAGGGCAAAACCTTGGACGGTGCCCGTCGCGGCAGTGATTGTTATCTGTGTTTTCTTTCTCGCACCGGGCAGTGCCACTAAGGGCGCTACCATCACGGATTTCGAGTCTCAGTCCGCAACGCTGGCCGCCAAACTGGACCGAGACAAGAACGGCAGCATCGACCGCAAAGAAGTCGAGCAGGCAATCCTCGACCAGTCCATCAAAGCGCCGGAGTCGCATACGCTGTATGCGCTCAGGGCCAATTACAACGAACTGGCTGAGTTCTCCAAGAAGCAGGGCGGAGAGGCTGGTGTCATCAGTGTCAAAGCGCTGGCGCAGCTTCAGAAATCGGCGGACAAGACCCTTGTCCAGGCGATAACTGACTCCATGGACAGTGCTTCCACTTTCCTCTCCACGGTCAATCGGGACCTGTACCCGAAAGGCACCGTGAAAGAGAGCGAAGCGAAGATGAAGAACATCGCCCAGCGCAATCGAGGCAACTGCTACTACCTCTCCGGCATCGGTTCTCTGGCGGTAATCGATCCGCAAAAGGTGAAGGCAGTCATCCGGGACAACGGGCTCAACAAAGCGGGCGTGCGCACCTACACGGTAACCTTCCCGAACGCGCCCAAAGAGCCGATTGAGGTGGAGCAGTTCACCGATGTCGGTTTGCTGGTCAACGACGTGGATGCTGACTCCGGCGTCTGGGTGTCGGTGCTGGTGCGAGCCTACGGACTCCACATGCGCGCTCACCCGGAAGTGAGACCGTTGCAGCGCTCCTTCTTCCACCTGGATGCGCGCGTCCTGGCCGAGGACCTGACGGACGAAGGCTCGATGAACAGCGACGGACTGCGGGCCCTGTCCGACTCGACGAAGACGCGCGTCCGGATCTTACGGGCCTCCTCGCAGTCGCGGAACCA
>CAYTDR010001504.1:0-1501 GCA_964436185.1 uncultured Candidatus Obscuribacterales bacterium
TCGATGAGATGCTTTCACGCAACACTTTCGCATGGCAGGCAGCAGGAAAGATTTCCTGGTATTGCGGCCTGGGCAGCCTTGATGCGGAGAACTTGATTTTTCTGGACTACGGCAATTTAGCCGGATTTGATCTGAAAGGGATCTCCGGTCTTATTGCACTCAGCCGCAACTGCGGGTGGTGGTGGACCTTCGAAGATGTCTGTATCATCACGGAACGTCCCTTGTATATTCATCTGGACGGCGAGTACCGTCTGCACAACGATCATGGTCCGGCGATCGAATACCCGGATGGTTGGAGTATATATTGCCGGCATGGGTCGTTCGTCCCTGAGCGTGTAGTGGCGTTCTCCCAGCGCAAGAACCTGCGGGAGATTGAACGTGAGCAGAACTCCGAGGTCAGGCGGCATCTCATCGAGCTGTACGGGCTCGAACAGTTCATTAGAGACTCTGAGGCAGTGAAAATCGACGAAGATTCATGTGGCACTTTGTACCGTCGAGACCTCATCGGAGACGAATCGATTGTCGTTGTGAAAGTCAAGAACTCGACTGCAGAGCCGGATGGAACCTTCAAATGGTACTTTCTCAGAGTGCCACCAGAGATCACCACGGCGAGAGAAGCGGTGGCTTGGACATTTGGATTGACAGTGAGCGAATACTCGCCCGAAGTCGAGACTTAGACTGAGAGCGCCTGAACAGCACAAGAACAGGTAGGCTTGGGAGTAAACATGTACTCGCCGAGAACGAGAACGACAGGCGTGCTATCTCAATGAAGACCTCCGAGACCGCACAATTCTCATGCGAATCGCTTTCAGCTTCTGGTCATCCGGTGCTAAAGCAATGGCTTCGTCTATGTCAGTGAGCGCCTTTTCAGATTCGCCTAAACTTAAAAATGCCAGGGCTCGTTCTTTCAGAATTTCCGTAGAGCTGGGCATCAAATGTAGTGCCTGGCTGAGATCCTTCACAGCTAACTTCCCTTTGCCCATCGCCCGATAGGCGGAACCTCGGATCTGATAGACGGAGTAATCATGTGGATACTTCGTCGAAAAAGTGGCAGCGGCAATAGCTTTCTCGAATTGTTTATGCGAAAGGAAAATCTCTGACTTTAACATATAAGCTAGCCCGAGATTCGTGGTCAACATTTCCTGATTGTTGACACCTACTGGATGTTCGAAATAAATTATTGATCTGTCGAGGTCGGCGAGCGCCTTATCTGGTTTGTTCAATGTAATGAACAATAATGCTCGGTCCAAATAAGGTCTGCCATCGAGAGGTAGCTGTCTGATTCCCTCGTTCGCGTCTTGCAGCGCCTTATCCATCTGACCGAGCCGATGGTAACATTGACACCGCCAGCGATGGCAGTGCGAGGAGTCCGGTTTTATCTCGATCGCTCGAGTCAGATCGCGAATCGCTTCGCTGTACAATCCTCGCGACTTGAGGGTAAAAGCTCGCCTGGACAGGGCGTGAAAATCTTTCGGGTTTCGTTCGATCTGTTCGGTCAAGT